>CAZFKK010000065.1:0-12176 GCA_964519735.1 uncultured Taibaiella sp. | reverse complement strand
AGAAAAGATGAAGTTTTGGGACGTCCTCTTTCGTGACGACAGAGGTAAAAACGCCCAAGCTCTTGTGGATTTAGAGCTTCGTCCGATTGAACGAAAGGCCATTCTGGAAGCACTTGAAACCAAAGATTACAGCGAAGGCCCTCTCGTTGAGAAATTATATGGAGGTGCGGACATGTGGTGTTTGGCAAAACCGTAAAGAAAAAGGAAGTGTACATCAAAATTACAATGGGTATAATGGGCAACAGCGTCATTTGCATTTCCTTTCATTTGGCGCAACACAAAATGAACTATCCTTTAAAATAGAACAATATGAAAAGTCCAATCACAGGTAAAGAAATGATGTTGACCAAAGATAGAAGGTCAATGGAATTCAGAAAGGAAACATTTGAAATTGTTTTTCACTATTACAAATGCGGGGATAGCGAAGAACAATTCACCACTACCGCATTAGATGAAGTGAATATGAACCAGGTATATAACCAATACCGGGATAAATTCAATATTCCGTTCCCGGATGAAATTATCCGCATTCGTGAAAGGTATGGTTTACCAGCAGCAAAAATGTCGGAGCTATTGGGTTTTGGCATAAACAGTTACCGCCAATACGAAGCAGGCGACATGCCAAGTATTGCCAATGCCAAATTAATTCAGATGGTGGAAGACCCGAAGAAATTTATGGATATGGTGGAATGGTGTGGCACATTGGAGGAAAAGCTGAAAGCAAAGTATATTCAAAAAGCACAGTTATTGGTGGAAGAAAGAAAACGAAACATTTTCAATTTGAGTTTGAAAGACTATTTGTTGGGCAACCCTTTAGCAGACATTTATTCCGGATACAGAAATCCAAACTTTGAAAAGCTTACCGAAATGGTAGTTTACTTTTCGGAAAAACTTCAGCCATTTAAAACCAAGATGAACAAGCTGCTTTTTTATGCAGATTTTTTAATGTTCCAACAAAGTTGTTTTTCCATAAGTGGCGTAAGATACAAAGCCATTGACATGGGGCCTGTTCCCAACAATTTCCAAAGCATTTTTGAATATTTAGCCAACAAAAACGAAATAGATATTTACACTACCGAATTTCCGAAAGGATATACAGGCGAGCAGTTTAAAGCAAGAAAAGACAGACCTTTTAAATCCGAATTGTTTTCGGAAACTGAATTGGAAGTATTGGAAAAAGTGGCCACCGTATTCAAATCCACCAGCACCAACGACATGATCGAATTAAGTCATTTGGAAGAAGCATGGAAGAAAAATGAAAAAGATAAAAGCGTCATCAGTTATGAATATGCATTTGAATTAAATCATATTTAATGTGAATGATAGATATGCCTTTACTGGATGGTCAGATTGATTTTTCGTCCAAGCCCAAATTCAATCAGTTTAAAAAGGGTGGAAAGTTGAATATCGGTTTTTCCGTTTTCAATTCTTGATATATAACTTTTCTTAGCGCCAATTTTTTCTGCAAGTTCTTCTTGTGTAAGATTTGCTTGTTTGCGTTCTTCTTTAATCAGTTCTCCAATTGCAAAAGATTTAGCTTTTACTTCAAATTCAACACGCTTTTCAGTTCCGACTTTTCCGTATCTTTCTTCAAGATGTTGGCTAAAAGTTTTGATATTTTTATTTTTTGTTTCCATTGTCTTTGCTTTTTTGCTCTTCAAAATATTCTTTCATAATCCTTTCTGCTCTTTCGATTTCCTTTTTGGGAGTTTTTTGTGTTTTCTTCTGAAAGCCATTAAACAGTACTACCAAATTTCCTTTATCGAAGCAACAAAATATTCTATAAATATTACTTTCATACGCAATCCGAATTTCAAATAGTCCTTTTACCCCATCCATTTTATCGAAGAATTTTTTAGGAACTCGTTCAACGATTGTAATCATAAAAAGTACTTCATCAATTTTATTTTTTATTTTTTCACTTAACGGTTTAAAAAACTCATCGAAATAATGTTTGTAAAAAATGATTTCTCTTATTATTTCCATTTGGCAAAGTTAACTAATAGTGTAACAATATCAAAAATGAATTACAAAATATCATTCTCGGAGATGAACCATCGGACAAAACAAGCCCTGTCAAAAAAATCCAACATTTCCTTAGAAGAAATGCGCAAGCAGGTTGCTACACTCAGGAAAAAGAGCATCTCAAAAGTGAAGAAGCAACAATCCTCAGAAAGTTACTCCAAAAGAATTTGACAAAGCAGAAAGAATAAGACAAGAATATTTTAAAAACAAAAAGAAAAAATAACTATGGCAAAGAAAGAATTAAAATCTTATTCACTTGCCGAGATGAAAGACAGATACATCGGCAAAGGGGGAACCAAAGAAAGAGAAGAGTATGAATATGAGCTCCGTATGGACGTTTTAGGTAGAATGATTAAAACCGCGAGGCAGGAACGAAACCTGACTCAGGAGCAGCTTGGAGATCTTATCGGTGTACAAAAATCACAAATCTCTAAGCTGGAAAGTAGTGCAAACAGTGCGACCATTGACACCATTCTCAAAGTATTTAAAGCACTAAAAACAGAAATTAACTTCAGCGTGAAACTCGAAAACGAATACATACAGCTTGCTTCAAACAAATAACAAGCTGAACTTTCGGCTCAGATAAATTATTAACCATAATTTACTTAAAATAAATCAGGTACAGGTTAAATTTTCTCTTATTAAAAATCAAACTCCACAATATCCGGATCATTCAGGATATGCTGGATGATGCGTTCATGCTTCCGGTCAGGGCCATTGACTTCCCAGTTACCGGTGATCAGTTCTCCGGATTTGCTTTGTTTTAGCCGGGTAGACCGCATCTTGTATTGCCGGAATAATAATTCATATTTCTTCAGGGTTTCCTTACGATAAGGACAAACGATGCGGTAAGTCCGGGAACGGTTCATCATTTCAAATACACTCTGCAGATACACCAGCAGCATAAGCACAAAAAGTACTATAACAGCGCCCAAAAAGGCGATTTGATAATATCCCGCCCCTGTGGCCATGCCCAGGGCAGCAACCATCCATATCGTGGTAGCGGTGGTAATACCGCTCACCCGGTTATCATCTTTGAAAATAACACCTGCACCCAGGAAGCCAATACCGGTAATAATATTGGCTGCGATCCGGTCCGTACTTAACGGAGCGCCGATGCGTACGGACAATAAGGTAAACAAACAGGAACCCAGGCTGACAAGGATCATGGTACGTAAACCTGCAGACTTGGACCGGTATTCCCTTTCGGCGCCAATAAGAGCACCAATGGCAAGGGCAATAGCCAGACTTTTGATATCTTCCGTGATAAATGGAGACATGTTACAATAAATTAATTACCCGGTGATGTTACCACGCTGTTTAATCTTCCGCGTCCATCATCAGGTAGGCTTTAATAAAGTCATCCAATTCCCCATCCATAACCGGCTGCACATTACCTACCTCATAATCCGTTCTATGGTCCTTGATCATCTTGTAAGGGTGAAAAACATAAGACCTGATCTGGGAGCCCCATTCTATTTTTTTCTTGGTCGCATTAGTGGCATTCTTCAATTCCTGCCTTTTACGCAATTCTTCTTCATACAGCCTGCTTTTCAGCATCTGCATCGCTTTTTCCCTGTTGGCTAGCTGGCTACGCTCTGTCTGGCAGACCACCACTATCCCGGTAGCTAAATGGGTAAGCATTACCTTCGTTTCTACCTTATTGACATTCTGGCCGCCGGCCCCGCCGCTTCGGGAGGTTTCCATTTTCACATCACTGTCTTTAAGATCAATATGTATAGAGTCATCGATCAATGGATATACAAATATGGAAGCAAACGAGGTATGGCGGCGGGCATTGCTGTCAAAGGGAGAAATACGTACCAACCGGTGTACCCCACTTTCTGCTTTTAATAAGCCATAGGCAAAATCTCCGTCAAATTGAAAAGTACAGGTCTTGATACCTGCGCCATCTCCATATTGCCAGTCCAGTTCCGATACTTGCCAACCTTGCTTCTGGCCGTACATGCGGTACATACGGGCAAGCATCTCTGCCCAATCCTGGCTTTCTGTGCCTCCTGCGCCGGAATTGATCACCATAACTGCAGGCATATCATCTTCGGGCTGGTTCAGGGTAGACTTAAACTCCAATTCATCCAATTCTTTGAGGGCCTGGAGATAGGCTGACTGCATCTCTTCTTCCGTAGCTTCTCCTTCCTTCCAGAAATCAAACAGGATAGCAGTATCCTCTACCGAACTCTTTACGCTTTCATAATGATCGATCCAGAATTTCTGCTGCTTCTGTTCCTTGAGTACTGCGGTTGCCCGCTCATTATCATCCCAGAACCCGGGAGAAAGCGTTAATTGCCTGTCCTGTTCAAATTTAGCTTTTTTATCTTCTATTCTGAGGTATCGGTAGATATGCGCTACCCGGTCACGCATCTCTTTCAATTGTTCTATTGTCATGGAGCAGCAAAGATAGGATGTTCGATGGTAAGGTATTTTGATATATTTGGAGTTGTCATTTATAGTTCCCAACCGCTGGCCAATACATCCGCGATATGCATCGTTTTCATCGGCACATTCTGCTTTCTTATATAGGCATCTAAATGCATGAGGCAAGAAAGGTCTGTAGAAACGATACATGCGGCACCGGAATCTACAGCGCTCTGAACTTTAGTATAAGCCATGCCTGTTGAAATGGCTTCATGTTTCACCGCAAAAGTACCTCCAAAACCACAGCAGGTAGCACATTCTTTCATTTCCACTAATTCCAGTCCCTTTACCTGGCCCAATAACTGGCGGGGCTGATCCCTGATACCACATTCTCGCAGGGTACCACAGCCATCATGATAAGTAGCTTTGATAGGAAGACTGGCTCCCATATCTGTAATATGCAGCACATCAACCAGGAACTCCGTAAATTCAAACAGATGAAGGTTTACCTTTTTTACTGCATTATGTTCGACAGAGTTTTCAAATAACTTTTGATAATAATTACGAACATACCCGGTGCAGGATCCACTTGGCGCTACTATGTAATGGTCCACGGCACTAAAATCCCTGAGGAATTTTTTTCCGATTGCCTTGGCCTCTGCCCAGTAACCGCTATTAAATGCCGGTTGTCCGCAACAAGTCTGTTGCGTATTGTACTGCACATCACAGCCCAGTTTGGTTAATACTTTAACCATATTAAGCCCTGTTTCCGGATAAAGCTGATCCACAAAACAAGGGATAAATAAATCTACTTTCATGTAAAAGCCCTATTGCTGTTAGTCAAGCAATCTTAATAATTGGTTATCAATCAGTTGATAAAGATGATAAGGCTGATGATTACGCCAGTTAGGGTAATTCATCAGGTAGCTGTATCGACCCAGACCTGCTGTTTTAAATTCATCTTTTTCGTGTTCCGGCAGTTCCAGGAAAACAATCCATCCCCCTTGGTCGGAAATATCTTCATACCACTCTTCGTAATAGCTATCATCACTGCTGTGGAAATTTAAAACATTTTCCGTAATCAGGATAAACTTTACGATACCCCTGGCAATCATAGGATCAATGATACTTCTCTTCAATTGCATAATATCATTTTCCACCGCATCGTTCCATTCTCCGATAAACTCAATGATCACAAAATTCTGGTCGTAATCAGCATAAAGAACTTTCAGGTATAATGTACGCGAGCCGAAATCATCCCATTGGGGATGAATATAATAGTTATATACCGTATTGGAAAATTCGAATTCACTGTATTCTTTGCCATATAATGGAGAATACTCATCTTCTTCAGCAGTATAGAGGTGCTTCCAATTATGATAAGGTTCTAATTCATGCATAAAAAACTCAAAAACTTAAATCAATTTTCAGAAGGAATTTTTGCATCCCCATATTTAGCCTGCCAGTCTAATATTCCGCCCATAACATTCACCGTTTGGGCAAATCCCATTGTTTCCAATAACATACAGGCCTCCAGGCTTCTTTTCCCACTGCGGCAATGTACGATCACTTCCTCCCCCTTCCACTCCTCTATAGCTTCTGCATCCATCTGCCTGAGCTGGCTCAAAGGAAGCAATTTTGCCCCGATATTTACTTGCTCATATTCATCAGGCTCCCTGACGTCCAATATATGAAGGGTTTCCCCTGCATCCAGCCGGGATTTTAACTGTTCTACTGTAATTTGTTCCATGATTTAAATTTAATGTGTATATTTATTGTGGCAAAGTTAAATATTTCTTAGCTGGCTCCGATCTGGTCAACAATCTTTTAGCAGTATTGTTATCTCTGTCATCACCAGATGAGCTTTCAAATTTAAAATTAAATTAGTTTTCCATCTTAAAATTTTTCAGCATGCTTAATTTCAAATTTTCTGCCGGATTAATTTCTGGCTTACTATTGGGTTTTTTATTTGCACCGGATAAAGGAGAGGTGATCAGGAAGAAATTGAAAGACAGCGCCGAATCCTTACATAACCGGTGGGATCGGTTATTCGGAAACCATAAGGACGAATGGCACGAATTGAAAAGCATCCTGGAAAATGAGTCCGAAGAGATTAGCCGTGACACAAGACAACGCCTGCTGCAATTGCTTCAGGATAATGAAAATATGCACATTGTAGCACAACAGTAACTACCCAAATCCGGGTGACCTGCTATTTTAATCCTGTTACCGGGCTTAGCTTATAATACCTCATCGTATAAGGGTGACGTTTCCTTCTTTATAGTAAGGATCCCCACAGGCGGTGATGGCTTCAATGATATAAACATAGACACCTATTGGCTGAGGATGGTCCTTATAGCGGCCGTCCCAGCCTTTTTCCAGGTCTGTCGTTTCAAACATCTTTTCGCCCCAGCGGTTAAATACGGTAAAACGCTTCAATTCGGCCATCCCTCTTCTCGAGGGCTTGAATAAACCATTGCTGCCACTTCCGGGGGTGAATGCATTAGGCATATCCATGATCGTGCACAATACCTGGATGTCGATAGAATCCTCCACCGTACAACCATGTTCCGTACGCGCCGTCACAAAATAACGGGTACGTACCTCCGGAGACATCCAGGGATCTGCTACTCTGTCCGTACTTAACCCGGAGGGAGGAAACCAGGAAAAATACATACCGTTTGTTTCCGGTTCCACATGATAACGTTCCCCGGAATATACATTGACCGTATCCGGCATTTGGATCACAGCGGCAGGATACACCTGCACACTTACCTGCTGGCTATCCAGGCAACCATGCCTGTCCCGGATATAAACCGTATAATCGGTACTGGTTTCAGGAGCAGCTACAGGGCGCGCCAACGTTGTATCGCTCAAACCATAGGCTGGCGTCCAGGCATACTCCGTACCGCCTTCCGCCCATAATTGGATAAAGTCAGGAAGACACAGGCCCGTATCGGCTATAATAGCGCCAAAATGACCGGGATAGACGAGTATCCTGATACTATCTATGCCAGTGCAACCTATAGGTGTCTTTACGGTCAGGTAATAGGTGATCGTCGTGTCCGACATAAAATAGGTATGGGGAAGATCACTGTATTCCAGGTTAGGCGTGACCGGGGACCACTGATAGCTATAATCACTACGGTAAGGCTGAACAGAAGATTCCAGACCGACTCTCGTATCCTGACAGATCGTCCGGTCCGGTCCCAGATCCACACGCGGCATATAGTGCATCCCGAAACTGATCCCTACGCTGGTGTCCGGACAACCTGGGTAACTTCCCGTAAGTATATATTGCTGCGGTTGAAAAATAGTAATATCCGGTTCCAGCGCGGTACTATCGCTTAAACCGGTGGAGGGCGACCAGTGATAACTATACCCTGGCATACCCAGCGCCTTGATCGAGACCCTGGTTCCTTCACAAACTACAGAATCCTTATTGTGAATCACCAACACCCTGGGAGAAAGATCAATAACTACGGAATCAGTAACCGAAAGACCACAAATACCTTCCAGCGTATCCTTAACGGTGACGTAAAAGACGGTATTTACAGAAGGATTAACCCGGATGCGGGACCGGTCTGCAGGACTAAGCATACCGGCGCCCTCCCAGAAGATCTTTTGGTTCGGACCGGGATTATTGATCGTCACTCCTATTTCTATAGCCTGGGTAAAGGAACATAAAATGGTATCCTCGGTCACAATATCCGGTAATTCGGCATACAACACCACGATCTGCATCCTGGAAGTATCATCCGTTACACAAGAGGAATCATTATGGGCATAAAGGTTTACGGTATAGACTCCGGGAACGGTAAAAGTATGTCGGGCATTCGTATCATTCGATAAGGGGCTGCCATCGCCAAAATCCCATATAAAAGATTTGGCGGAGGTAGAGTTATTAATAAACTCAAGAGTATAGGGAGCGCAGACCGTATCTTTAATACCCGGCGGCAATACGAAACGGGATTTAACCCCGGACGCGTCAAAATTGAATTTAAAACTAAGGTTGTCCAGGCCCGAATTCTTCTTTTCCGGGAATACCGCGCCCGCAGTGATCGGGAATGTCGGAGAGGAAGAGCAGATCGTTTGGTAAACGATTCCCTGGGGATCAAACCGATGCACACCATTATGGCTATGATCCCCCCCGGTTGTTCCGAAATAAGAGGCATAGATCAAACCTGTAAAATCAGGTTCCAATACGCAAAACCAAAAACTTCTTTGTGCGGTTTCATAAGCATCTGTAGTTGTCGGAAGCCCGGCTGCTGCACTAAAACCGGCTACGTAAACATTACCGCAGATATCATACAAAAACGCGGCAGGTATAAACCGGCTTGAGCCGGTCTGCGGATTACACACCCGGGTAGATAATAAGGAGCTACTCAGGTCCGAAGCTAATTTATCAATGAAAATATCGCCTCCTGAGATTTGGTAAACGCCGGTAGAAACAGGATAATTGCCCAAAGTACGGCCCAATACCCATACATTATCCATTTTATCGACCTGGAGCCGGAAGGCCTGATCTAAAGCGGAAGTGCCCAGGTAAGTGGCTTGCATCAAAGCGCCTGTCTGCGCATTAACGATACAAACAAAGCCATCCTGCGCCCCCTGGTAAGTAGGGTGCAAAACTCCCGAAGTTACCGGAAAATCATTGCTTTCCGTTGCGCCACAAACCACTACATTGCCTGCAGCATTCATAATCACATTAAAACAGGCGTCGTTGGAAGTACCTCCTATAAAAGTACTGTACAATAATTTACTACAATCCGGTGTCAGCTGAAACAGCACGCCTTCACTACCTGTACCGCTACGGGTAGCTTTCAAAGCATTTGCCGTAACCGGGAAATCATTGGAAGTATTGCTGGCTACCCATATATTGCCTGAACCATCCAAAGTAATCTCCATTGGACTCATCGTACCTACGCTGCCCAAAGAAATATTTCCTTCATTTCCCGCACCGCCCATATAAGTCGCTCCTAACAGCCCTGTCCCGGTACTGTTAAAATGTACCACGAATATATCTTGTCCGCCATTAAAGGTACTATCATAACAACCTGTAGTAAAGGGCATATTGAAAGAGCTGGTGGTTCCAATGACAAAAAGTTCATTTTTACTATTGGTGATCATTGCGGACACAGCATCTACACCACTTCCACCATAATAGGTGGAGTAAAGCAATGCCGTACCTGTAGCATTGTATTTATTGATACCTACATCTGTACCACCCGCACCATTCGTTTGGTAGGCGCCTGTCGTTGTCGGCCAGCCTGGTGAGGAGGCATAAGCACCGGCATAAAGATTGCCGGCCTGATCATAGGTGGTGGCATAACTCAAATGGGAACTGCCCGTGCTTCCGCTATAAGTAGAAAAAACAAGCGTGGGGTCAATAACCAGCTCATAACCGGGATCGTACCCTTTCGTCATTTCATAAGTCAATATGCCTTTGACCAGCCTGTAGCGACTGGGTACCGTTACCTTTTTTCCATTAATCACCTGGTACACATAGGGAGCCTGCTCCAATACTTCATTTACTGTTGTTTTGATTTTCAAATGCCCTTCGGCAGTCAACTCTGGCGCTACGCCTTCAAAGCTTAGCATGATCTGGCCCGGATCGGCTTTGGGAGCCACAATAAAATCATACTTCACCGAGGTTCCCTGGCTGTAAACAATCAGGTCAATGCCGTTATAAATTTCTTTTTGTACTATTTTTTCAAACAACCCTACCTGGCCTGCCCATTTTGTGGGATCATTACCCATAAAATAATTATGGTAATAACTTCTTTTTCCTTCTTCCCGGTAAGTTGAAGGTCGCTGTGCCTGCTCAAAATTAACTTTATAGGCATGGCCGCGAATCATCTCTTGATGGATATCCTTTTCCGGAAGTCCTTGCGCTACCTGGCCACAACTCAATTGGTGGACCTTATCCCAATCCGCAGTGCTCTCGAAATTATAAACAAATCCCCTATCCGTGATAAAAAGCGCACCCCCTGGAATCTCTGCTTTGTAGCGGGCTTCAGGAACCCACTGACCCTGATTACGAATAAAGGAAATATCGGAAACTGCCTTAACTTCTTGTACCCCGGATGGATCATGAGCACTACTGTCTGCAGGTGTGGTTAATAAAACAAGTAAGGCAAAAAAGAAATAGTTGTAGGTCCTTAATATCATTTAGTTTGCTTATAAGTACGCCTAAGGGCATTATTAATGGAATAATTCTATCTAAATCAAGCCTTATGAAGGCTGTTTAAAATATTCCTGACTCAAAATCACCTATAAAGGTATTAATATTTCAAGATAACAGAAATGTAAATCTAAAAAAATATTCTCTATTTTTCACTTGTATTATTCTATATTTTGCACTTAAAGATTTAACCTGCAAGTTTAAAACAAAAAGTGTTGGCCAGAATATCCTGACATAATGCATAAGACCCTAAAAAAACATCGATTTTTATTTTCTGGCATGACTTTTGCTATACCAATAATAGAAATGTAATAATGTCAAAAAATAGTTGCTTAAAGTTATCAAACAAATACGGAACCTTTATTAAATAATTATTTCTTAGTCCAAAGACATTTAAATTTTTCATAGTGCGGTTTATTGGTTTAATAGCGTCCCTTAGTCTTAGGGGACGCTCATTATTTTACGGTTATTCTTCCGCATTGCACAAAAAAAAACGATAAGGCTGCTTATGAGCTTATCGTTACAAATATTGAATGGCAATCCCATCCTATCTTCCTAAACCCCATTAAAAGAGTCTATGCCTTCTCCAATATATCTTTAAACTGAGCTATGGTTTTCAGCATATTCTTATGGATAATAGGATCGGAAATCATCCGGGGAATAGAAGAATTCCGGTCTGTAGCAATAGTATAGGTTATTTTCAAATCTTTGTTAGACTGGTATTCAATAAGCCATTTTCCTTTGGTTCCTGTAATACGGGAAACGTTGTTGCCTATCGGGCACTGACCCTGAGGATTGCTTATAAAGGATATATCCACTTTCTTCAGATCAGCATCATTTTCATACCGGTACAAAAGACAACAATCCTGGTCATCCATGGGCCAGGGAAGATCATACCTGATATAAGCTACCCAGGAATTATTCGCAGCAGAAGGGTACACTTTATACTGGGAGGCATTACTATTCCATTTCAATCCTAAGGACTGATTTTTAAGCAACTGTACGACATCTTCGGCCTTACAATCCTGGACATAAAATACGGCTTTCAGTTCCCGGACTTCATTACTATTATGTTGTATCCATCGCTCATATAAGGCTATGGCATTTTCTTTCATAATTAACTTGTATTCCTTTGCCAGTATCGGCTGGCTAAGCGTGGTAGTGATACAAGCCAGTATTAATAGTTTTAACATAGTCATATTATTTAAGTTTTTAAAAATCCGCCAGCAGCTGACAAGTCAGGAAAGAACCCATAATAGTTATTGCTGTTTTCAATTCCTTTTCTATAAGACAGCCCGGCGGACATTTACCCCTATTCATTATTTCCTACCTTTGTCTTGTTTCCAGGAGTTTACTTTCCGGGAAGCCTGCCCTTGATAAGGAGGATTAACCCGCTCCCTAAACTGACATTGCGCCCTATATTAAATAATAGAATTTTAAATTCATGAACAAATACTTATTTACCTTAACCTTAAGTTTACTTTCAATAAAGACCATAGCTCAATTCCCGGGCAAAGCAGGCAGTCCCGGATCTACCGCAATCCATAAAGATAGCAGTATTTTTGTTGCCTGGGCCACCGGATGTACGGTC
>CAZFKK010000064.1:0-12193 GCA_964519735.1 uncultured Taibaiella sp. | reverse complement strand
TCCGATTTTCGACAAGTGGAAGAAAACTTCAGAGAACTGGATACACAAACCCGGCAGACGATCATCAAGAGCAGCCTTGCAAAAGCAGACCTCCTGGACAATGTATTTCAACAACAGGATTATCTCTGGAATACCGACCAGGGAAAAAGCTTTAAAGCTTTCTGGGAGTTTTTGATGAGTGAACAGATGCAGGAAGAACTGGAACAGTTACTTGAAAAGATCAACAGCATACCTGCAATCGTGGAAATCAAAAATGAACAGACGGTAGACAGAATTAAAACAAATCTCGTAGACGCAGGTGATAAAGTAAATCGTAGCAATGATGGTTTAATCGAACAGCTCAGGAAGTTTGTGGAGCAGAAGAATCTTTCGGAAAGCAGGCATATCCTTCAAAGCATCGAACAGATAGAAAGCTTTTTGCTGGAACATAAAGAAACAATAGACCATCAGGCAATCTGGATGGCAACCGATGGCCTATTTAAACCCTCGTTAACAATGGATCGTCCGCTTTTTAATCCTCCGATAAAAGTCGCCTTTGAAAATACGGCTATTGAAGACGGTCTGGCAGAAGCAGACACAGATATTCTTTTTGAACAATTTTATGTGGATATAGATCTGCTGAGAAACAACGTGAGGTCCTTATTAAGAAATAGATCCCAGATCGCACTCTCCGAGTTGTTAAACCATTATAAACCTACCAAAGGCGTTGCCGAAATATTGGGTTATATGCAGATCGCAACAAATGAGGGCAAACACGTAGTGAACCGGGATCAACTCGAATATCTTACAATTGAGAACACAGGCAGTGGGAAAAAGTATCGTATGCAGACCCCCGTCATCATTTTTAACCGATAAACAATATGGAACATAACTATTCACTAAGCCTCATTGCCCTGCTAAAAGGAATTGTGTACAACCACCAAAAAGAGGTATGGGACAACTTATTGTATTACGAGCCGGACATCAAAAGATATTTCGTCCCGATCGGACTTGAATTGTTTTTGGATAAAAGTGAAGGTTATGCTTTTCTACGACAAAAAGAATGGGAAGAAGATGAGTTGCAACTGCCAAAGCTGGCAGAAAAACGACAGCTCAATTTTATGACTTCATTGGTCTGTATTGTGTTAAGAAAATATTTGCTTGAACATGATGCACAGGGAGGATCCGTACGTTCTATCATCAGCGAACAGGAAATCATCAACCGTACAAAAGTGTTTTTACCAAACGCAAGTGATGAAGCCAAACAACAGGAAAAGATTACAACGACCATAAACCGCGTACTTGACATCGGTTTTTTGAGGAAGCTGGAAGATATGGAAAAAAACTACGAAATACACCGTATTATTAAGGGCTTTGTAAATGCTGATGTGATAGACGATACGTTGAAAAGGTTCCAGAGCCATGCGGCAGAAAAACAGGAAAGTTAGAATGAAGATGACCATTATGCCAAAATATAAATTCTCTTATTCTAAACCATGAACACATGAGTAAAGCTTTAAAATCTGCCGACAACAGCTTATTCCAGGCAATAGCCGGCATTATTAGCGCCGCCAAAACAGCGGCCTACCGAAGCACTAACACCATTTTGCTGAACATGTATGGGGAAATCGGCCAGCTAATCGTTGAAAACGAGCAACAGGGAGAAAACAGAGCAGCATACGGGAAAAATGTTCTGAAAAATCTGGCTGAGCAATTAACAATTGAATTTGGAAAGGGCTTCAATGAGCGAAATCTCAATAACATGAGAGCCTTTTTCTTTGCTTTTCCAATTTGGAACGCAGTGCGTACCGAATTGAGCTGGACCATTATTCAGTATTAGCAGAAAACGAAAAACTGTTTGCGAGTAAGTACCGACTCTACCTGCCAAACGAAAATGAATTGAAAGAACTCATTCAAGCCGATAAGATACGGATGGAACTGGATCAGGAACAAAAAACGGAAAACGATTAATGATGCAAGAATTTTTGAATTTCTTACCCCACGACAGCGCCCAGTCTGGTTTTCGGCTTCAATATCTGGAAGTGTTCAACTGGGGTACTTTCAACAAAGTCCGCTGGCAAATACAACCCAACGGACATAACGCTTTGCTGACAGGTGACATCGGTTCCGGCAAATCTACCCTGGTGGATGCCCTAACCTGCCTTTTAGTACCACATAATAAGATTGTTTTTAATAAAGCTGCCGGAGCCGAGGGAAAAGAACGTAATTTATTGAGTTACGTCAGAGGCGAGTATAAAAAGGAGAAAGAAGAGATTACTAAGGTAGCTAAGAAAGTGTATCTACGGTCGGATGACAATACCTATACCGTCGTGATTGGGAATTTTCACAACGAAGGGTATGATGAAAACATCTGTCTTGCTCAGTTCTTTTGGATAGGGAAAGAGGGAAAAGTAGAGAAATTGCTCATTATAGGAACAACGCCCTTGACCATTAAAGATCACTTTGGAAATTTCACCGATATTAATGATCTCAGAAAAAAACTCCGCAACACAGAGGGGGTACAACTGTTCGGCGATAACTTCTCGCAGTATAGCGAACATTTTCGGAGACTTTTTGGTATGAACAGCGACAAGGCAATTGACTTGTTTTATCAAACCGTTTCGATGAAATCGGTCAGTAGCCTTACCGATTTTGTCCGCGAACAAATGCTGGAGAAAACAGATGTTAAAGAACAGGTCATCGCATTACTGAAGCGTTTTGAAGATTTAAAGAAAGCGCATGAAGCTGTGGCACATGCTCGTGAACAGCACCAGATATTGAAACCACTAACCGAGGTCAGTATCGAGTACGGAAAGGTTACCCGGGAGATATAGGACATCGAAGCCATGCTGGAAGTGATGCCGGTATGGTTCGCTGAAAAGAAATGGGGGTTGCTGAAGCAGGCCATTGACGATGCCGGCAATGAATTAGAAAAGGTCATGCAGCAACAACAGCGTATGGTGGAGGAACTGGATGATATGGAAACCAGAAGGCAAACGATTATACAGGATATTGCCAGCAACGGTGGAAAAAGAATAGAGCAAATTGCTGGTGAAATAAAACGGCATGAACAGGATAAGGAAACCAAACAGAAAGAATTTAGCGACTACGAGCGTCTTGCGATACAATCAGGACTTAAAGGCATACAGGAAGAAAGTGAGTTTGAAGAAAACATTGAAACGGCCAAGAAACTTGATGAACAATGTGGACAGCTTGAAGAACAGCTACGTGAGCAGCGGGACAACCAGGTAACTGAATTGCGCAAGCAGGAAACAGAATACCGCCAGGAAGAAAAAGAACTTCAGTCCTTAAAAGAACGAAAAACGCAGATACCGGCCTGGCTTGTCGGCTTTCGTTCGCAATTATGTTATGATTTGCGTATTGATGAAGAAGAGCTACCTTTCGCAGGAGAACTCTTGAAAGTAAATGAAGATGAAACTGCATGGGAAGGTGCAATAGAAAAACTGTTGCACGATGTCGGTATCAGTCTCCTGGTGCCTAAAACCCATTACAGGAGCGTCAGCACTTATGTAAATAACAACCCGTTAAAAAGTGCTGATGGACGGGGCATCAAACTCACTTACCTGGAAGCGGATTTATATAGCAATAGCAGTCGTATCATCAAGGATTTAGATCAGGACAGCATCGCTTATAAAATAGATATCAAGCCTGAAACATCTTTTTACGATTGGCTGGAAGCCTATATACAGCGTAGCTTTGGAGACTATATCTGCACTGATGTAAATGGTTTGCAACAGGTGTCTTTTGGTATTACTCAGCAAGGTTTGATAAAAAGCGGTCGTATAAGGCATACAAAGGATGACCGCAAACTTATTGATGACAGACGTAATTATGTGCTGGGATGGAGCAACGCGGAGAAAATAAAAGCACTGGAAGCTTCAGTTGATAGATTGGAGAAAAAAATAGCGCAACTAAGGATCGGGCTTAGAGATATTGAAGAGAAAGAGAAAAAAAATAAAGAACAGAAACAACTACTGGGTTTGTTACTTTATGTCAAGGATTTTTCCCGTATCAACTGGCAGTATCACGTTGGGAAAATCTATGAACTGGAGCAGGAACGCTATGAATTGCTGAATAACAACGATGTTCTTGCGCAATTACAACGTAGTAAGAGCGATGTAGATCAGCAGATCATTGAAACCAAAACAAAAGAAAAACAGTTGACCGAAAAAATAGGTGGTTTAAAAACGACCATTAAAAGCTATGAGGATCAGCAAGAAAGTGCCTATCAGCAAAAGGAACAATTAGCCCTCCACCAAAAAGAAAAATGGTATCCGCTGATTGAGCAAAAACTCACCGAAATAAAGATCACCCTTAGAGGTATAGATAACAGGCAAGAAGAATTCCGTAAACAGTTTCAGGGCGAAAACGGGGAACTAAGAAAACTTCGGGGAAGACAAATGGGCTATCGTTCTTCCATTGAGAAAAAGATGCGGGAAATCAAGGAACATTCCAGAGCTGAATACAGTGAGATTGCGGAAAGCATTGATGCCCGGGCAGAGTATATCAAAAAATTTGAGCAGTTAGTTTCCGAAGACTTAAAACGTCATGAAGAACGCTTCAAAGAAGAGCTGAACAAGAATGTCATTAATAGTATTGCTGTATTCGACAGTCAGCTACAGAAGCATGAAACGGATATCAAACAAAAAATACGTACCATTAACCAACATCTTTCCGAAATAGTGTACAATGCTTCGCAAGACACCTATATAACCATCCTAATGGATACCACAGCCAATAAGGAGATACGGCTTTTTAGGGAAGAGCTAAAAAAGTGTTATATCCATTCGTTCAGCAGTAATAATGATTTATATACTGAGGAAAAGTACGAGCAGGTTAAACGCATTTTGGATCGCTTCGCGAGTATGGAGAATATTGACAGGGACTGGACGTCTACTGTTACCGATGTGCGCCAGTGGTTTGAATTTAATGCCAGCGAACGTTTTCGTTTGGATGACAGCGAAAAGGAATTCTACGAGGGTTCCGGCGGAAAGAGCGGCGGTCAGAAAGAAAAACTGGCCTATACCATTCTAGCCAGCGCCTTAGCCTATCAGTTTGGGCTACAGTTCGGCGAGAGTAAAAGCCGTAGCTTTCGTTTTGTGGTCATTGACGAGGCCTTTGGTAGAGGTAGCGATGAAAGTACCCGATACGGATTGGAATTATTCAAAAAGCTTAACCTGCAACTACTCATAGTTACCCCTTTGCAAAAAATACATGTGATAGAAGGTCATGTAAATTCATTTCATTTTGTCAGCAACAGAGAAGGTAACAATTCGCAGGTTAGTAATTTTACAAAAGAAGAATATGAAACTGAACGCAATAGACATAATAGTATCTTTCAAAATACATCTGACGAATGATTAGTCCTATCGAAATAAAAAAGCAAGCTTTAAAATGGTGGAAGCCGTTATTGCAAAGCTATATTCAGGAGGTTCTTTTTTTTCCAAAGAATATTGACCGTATAGGTAAAATCAAATCTAATCATGTAGTCACAAGATTTGAAATACTACAACAAGAAGTAGAAGAACTCTACCATCATTCAAAAAACCAGACAGGCAAAGGTTACCTGGTGCAAACTGCTGGTCGAAATTTCAGGCGTACAGGTAGTCACGAACTGCCAGATAGCATTGTTTTTGAAACAATTGAAGATTACATCTATTTTACAGGGTATAGGAAGGAATGGACTGTTTTTCTGACAAATTACGGTACAATCATAGGCCGCCTTCCGATATTGAAAACCTGGACATTGCAGAATTGTTTATGGCTAACGAATAGTGATATAAAGTGGAACGACGTACTTAAAGTTTGCCAATACTTTATAAAAAATCCTAGGCCTAATCTTTATCTACGACAACTACCTATAGAAATCCATACCAAATTTATTGAGGAGAATAATGCATTAATCCAATCTTTGCTTGATTTTCTGATTCCTGAGCATATACGATCAGCAGCGCAAAAGCGTTTTGCAGAACGTTTTTTTCTAAAGTATGATGAACCTTTAATAAGGATGCGCATTTTGGATCATAGCCTACAAAAAACTTTTAAATTCACTGACATCAGCATCCCTCTATCTGATTTTGAAAAATTAGAACTGCCTGTAGAAAACATATTGATAGCAGAGAATAAAATGAATTTTCTGACTTTGCCGTTAATGACCTCTACAGCGGCCATTTGGAGTGGTGGTGGGTTTAACATTGGTTACTTGAAAAATGCAACATGGCTTTTGAAGAAAAAAATTATCTATTGGGGTGATATAGATGAGCATGGTTTACAGATACTACATCAGTTAAGAAGCTATTATTCGCACGCGCAAAGTGTAATGATGGACAGGGGAACCTTTGATACCTTCCGTATTTACGCTGTAAATGGCTCACGAAATAAATCAGAAAACCTGCCTTTACTGACAAATGAGGAAAGCGATCTCTTCCAATATTTAAAAACATTAGATACAAACAATAGATTGGAACAAGAGAAAATACCGCAGACGTATGTGGATAATTGTTTGAAGAACAGCATTCATAACACATGACAGGATACTGTAGCGGCTATGGTACTGTAGATTCCGGCGATGTTGACCAGTAGTTATGTTTTTCCTTTTGGATCTTTTCTATAATACGTTTGTATAATTTTATGAAGATCCTGAACATTTGATTCTGGACTTAAGCGCTAAAAAGAAGGATACCAGTTTTGACATGCAACCTTACCTGGCTACCCGGTGCAAAACCTATTTTTATGGGATTTATTTGATCCGCTCTATTTTGTAGTTAAATTGAAGCACCCTCCGACGCCAAAGCGTCAACACTTGTTCGGCCGCTATTTGGTCATTTTCCGCACCAATAATTAATTGGTCCCGGAAAGAACGTATGAATTGAGACCAATATTCCCCCTTCGCATCTTTTAATAAAAAGTAAAATCCGGCATCGCCGAATTTCTTCCCCGATGAGTCTAAAATCAGTGCACCGTTTTCACCTACACTAGGCGCCATCAAAACAGTAGCATTACCATTGGGTAAAGGGAATACCGCTTTGATACATGTTTTGCCTGAGGGCAAGGTACTGATACCATAAGCACCGGAATAAATAACCTGACCACTTGATTGAATAGACCTAAACCAAAAGGTATATTTTACCTGATTGGACGCAGGATCAAGAAGATGGATGATTTCGCTTTTTAACGATTCCGTATTTTTTATATTTTTAGTGGGAATGTTTAACTGATTTATTCTGTTGCTGAATAATTTATGGAGCAAGACCCCAAAAACCTTGAAAAAGGGATGCCAGTTTACTGAAAAACTCAGGCTATAATGAGCCGTGTTTTCATAAAATCCAATCACCTCTTGGGATAAACTGGATAATTCCATTTCCGATAGATTTAGTTTATCCATGGAAGGAATGATACCTTTTCCTGCGTCCTTTTCGATAATCAAATTTTCTTTTTCAGCAAATCGATGGATAAAATCTTCCCCAATTGCATCTAAGTTGCCGAACGGTCCCATCAACCAGGGAAAATCATTGGGATCGATTTTTCTCCCCCGAAAAATTACCCATTGCTGGGTCAGCCAATCTTGCGTTTTTTGCATTGGATACGCTAATCTCATTTCAATTATCCTTTTTGAGTTCAGGTATAATATGGCTTCGTCCGTTCCATACACCAAATTCAGCGATGGGCTTGAAGCGCAATGTAGTAAATTCAAAATGAAAATCTTTCCTATCTCTTTCTTTCATGGCGTTCACATGCCTTTTAGGATGAGGAACGGCGCTATGCCCATGAACCATATCTGTCATTTCTTTTTGAGATTTCCATATGGAAAAGGTCGAAACCGTATTCGGAAGCCTAATAGACGCTAAAGATAAGGTTGTGCCCGGGTGATCCCGAACCAATTTTTCCACCGGCCTACCCCAACGGATGAACCTCGGCACTTCCGGCAGTTTCATACGCGCAAGGGTCACCGCCACAACGGGAGCGTCTGGAGTCTCCGATTCAAGGTTTTCAGCAGGAATTTCAAATGCATTGATTTTCCCCCACTGTCGCATAAAAGTCAGCCGGGTATGCCATCCTTTTGCAAATACCCTACCCAACTTATCTTTGGCTAAAAAGAGATCAATCGCTGCTTCGTTCTCCCATTGGGCAAATAGGACCATCTGCCGTACTAATATGCGGGATGGCGAAAAAACAGCAGCGCCTAACGTCATGGCCGTCATACATTCTGCGTGCATCAAGCCCGGCACATTTGTTGATTGAGGGGGAGATAGGAAGGCTTTAAGGGCAACAATATAGGATGTTTTTACTAAGTGATAAGTGAATACGCTCATGTTCAAATATTGCTGGTGTATTGACGCAATATACCCCTATTTCAATAAAATTGGTCCATCTTGGGAAAAGTGAAGGAAGCAGGGCCGATTACCTGTATCGCCTGATTAGAGCAGCCCAACAAAAGGACAAGATTGTAAACAAAATTACACCTTCGAGTAACCTACCCGACGACTTCATTTTTCCATCCGGAAATCACTACCCAATTTAATATACATTTGATATTCAATAAATTATATTTTTTGCACCCAAAATGAGTACGTTTTTATTAAAAATTACCGTCAAAATGGGCATATAAATTCGTAATGATGCCGCACCACATAACCTGGCTGTAAGGTTATACAATGGCAAAATAAAGCGTGATAAGTTATTTACGCCCCATGCCTATTATCCTTTTTTTGCCTCAATAAGAAACAAGTTCCAAGCCAGTCGCTCATTAGTCGATCCTTACAGTCATCACACAAGGCACCGGTCTCCCTGCAATGCTAGCGGGTTTTATAAATGTTAGCTCCTTTCCATATAATTTACAACTATCTCTTCTCTTTCTTTCCGTATTTCATCCCTAGAAACTTAGTCACTATCCCAATTTGTCCTAAATGATATAAGTCGTGATGAATTAATCCTTCGAGAAGATATTTGAACTTATAACCGTCAGTACATTCTTTTTCAAGATAGTCGTCTGTCTCCTTTTCTATAAGCTCAATAATTTCTTTTTGGCTGTTGTAAAATTCAGATTTTAATGTCTCCCAACCCTTTCTCTCCAGCCTATCATTGGTCAGCCAGTTTTCAGCACTTTCTATTGTCAAATGCGAACTTTTCCCATTCAATTTCAATATAGTTTCCTTTCTCCAAACATAAATGTGCGAAATAATTTCGGCAACACTATGCAATTCGGGGAATGGTCTTTTGAACGCAAGATCTTCCGGAAGATGATCCATCTTCTTTTTAAAGTTTTCATCAAGCCATAATTCTTGCTCTTGTATGTCCTGAAATTGCGCTATGATATTTTTTATTAGAATATTTTGCATGGTTCTGACATTATTCCTTTCGTTTCCATCATCATTTACACGGACCGCTGGACGGACGGTAAACATGCCTCAGTATCCGCTAAAATAAGAAAAAAGCTAATCCATAGAACAGCCGCACATAAAATTTCAGGATCGATTTCTTCAACCGGAGTACTTCCATAATGCCGTAAAAATTAATTTAAGAAATTCGCCACATACATTTATTTATTACAACTTAGTCCGATAATTCTACTAATTCATAATTTGTACTGCGACCGCCTTGCTCTTCTTGTCGTAATATTCCTTTTTCCATCAGGTCTTTTATATCTCTTAATGCCGTATCCGATGAGCATTTGGCTATTTTTGCCCATTTGGACGATTTCAGTTTTCCATCAAATCCGTCCAATAATTTATTCAAGACCAAACGCTGTCTTTCATTCAACGGGGTTTGTTCATGAAATTTCCAGAACTTGGCTTTATAGACTACTTTTCCGAGTGTCTTTTCGGTTTCTTGTAAGGCATTTTTCAGGCAGTGTAAAAACCAGGCTAACCATTCCGTGATGTCCCCACTGCTGTGCTGCACTTTCTGCAATACTTCGTAATAACGCTTGCGCTCGACCAAAATCTGGCTCGACATACTGTAAAAGCGTTCCGGACTTTTGTCGGCTCTGGTAAGCAATAAATCCGAAATCGCTCTTGCGATCCTGCCGTTTCCATCATCAAAGGGGTGAATGATAATAAACCAAAAATGAGCTATAGCCGCTTTTAAAACCAAGTCTGTGGTAATGTCATTATTGAACCAATCCAGGAAATAATCCATTTCTTGTTTGACCGATTCAACCGGGACCGCTTCGTAATGGATTTTCTCTTTTCTCATCGCTCCCGAAACAATCTGCATATCACCGGTCCGGTAATGTCCTACTTCAATTTTATAGATTCCGCTACGACCTGAAGGAAACAAAGCCGAATGCCAGCCAAACAATCGATCCTCCGTTAAAGGCAGTAGGTAATTTTGTGTAGCGTCCAGCATCATTTCTACTACGCCTTCTACATTTCGGTCAATGGGTAACCAACCTCCGGCCTCTAAACCCAACCGTCTTGCAATAGAAGAGCGCACCTGATCGTAATTGAGCTGTTCCCCCTCAATTTCGGAAGATTTAACGATGTCTAGCGTAAGTGTAGTCAAATTGGTTTCTTCCTGTATCGAAAATCCTAATGAACTCATTTGTCCGGCGATTTTCCCCTGTAATTGACGAACTTCTCCAAACACGATATTGATGGCTTTATTATCCCAGGTAAAATCGGTCCAATCTTTACTTTGATATATATATTTTGCCATGGTCGGTTTACTTCTTGCGGTAAATATACAAATTATTCGCCGCAAACATGCGGCGAATAAAAAACATATTCACCGCAATCTGCACTGTTTTTAGTCAAAATTGCTCTTTGGGAGCTTCGCGTGCGGGCAATAATAACATCATTTGATCCTTATATATCCCCTCCCGGGAGATATAGTTCCACCTTGGAACACCATTTTGCTTTGGGACGGCACTCCTTCCATAGTACCGGCGTAATTGACCACCCCAAATATTTTATTGCTATCCAGCGCATCCGTAATCTTTTCGCAGGAACGCTCTATAATTTGCCTCCAAGCGAATTATAAATTTCTGCTTCCCCATCCTTCAAAAAGTCAAGATAGGCATTCAATAAGCCTCTTAGCGACAGCAGCAACTTACCTTTATATGTTGCCCATGCCCGACAAATAACAATCAATAGTTAAGCAGTTTTTTTCGTCCGATAACCATTAGAATTTCTTGTGCAGAGCGATGATCTCCATCTTTGTCTGCAAGTTCCAAATAATGTCTTGCTGTATCTATGGACTGTTCTACAACCTCTCCTTCCAGGTAGATTTTTCCAATTAAATAATTAGCTTCATTGACTTCGTATTCCGAATTTCTATCCATTTTTACCGACTTAAATAGGTTTAACGCCATTAGTTTATCCTTTTGTGTTCCGATGCCATAATAATAACATAGTCCAATCGAGAGTTCCGGAAAAAATGCGCTAGAAGCACTCGCTTTCAAGTAAAGTTCAAATGCCCTTTTAAAGTTCTGTTTGTTTCGATACTCAATTCCTAAACTATGTATTGCCAGCACCGCGCCTTCGTTCATTGCTTTTTCATAAAGCTGCATGGCAAATTCAATATTCTTTTCGCAATACAAGTATGTTCCGTCACTCAGATAATGAGCATAATTTATCAAACCATCTAAATTCCCATTTTCATATGATTTTTTTGTCCAATTAAATGCTGATTGCGGATCAGGTTTAACGACTTCAATGCCATCAATTGTCAAACCGTTTTCGTACAAAAAGGCAACCTCATTCATTGCCTCACCATTGCCACATTCAGCTTTCCCAAGCAGTGCCATCCAATCATCAATGCTCGCTATTTTAGAATTTTCTGTCAAGTACCAGCCTCATATTTATAGACGCAATATACCCCTATTTCAATAAAGTTGGTCCATCTTGGGAAATCATCATCTCAGGTATCATCAAAAATGTGCCCTACCCTGCCGGCAATACCTAATCAAACCATCTGGAAGTGCGTCAGTTGCAAAGCCAAGATAACAGTACCCATACAGAAGCACTTCAAATAGTAAAAATAAATCAATATTTACCTACCAAATCTTTGAAACCATTACACAATTATGCCCCAGCCCATACATCTATTGCTTGTTTTTCCTAATTTAGGCGAATAGCAATGGTTTCGAGTTGATGGGTCATCTTTGAAGCCCCGGACTGGTTACCGAAAAAACATCACCTTGTCTACCGTCATTTTCACATATACAATACCAGCGAAATAAGAGCTACATTTT
>CAZFKK010000063.1:0-12213 GCA_964519735.1 uncultured Taibaiella sp. | reverse complement strand
CCATACGGCAACCGGGAAATTGAATGCACTAATGATCCCTACTATGCCCAGGGGGTGCCATTGTTCATACATACGGTGCGCCGGGCGCTCGCTATGCATAGTAAGGCCATACAACTGACGGGACAGGCCAACTGCGAAATCGCAGATATCTATCATCTCCTGAACTTCACCCAGGCCTTCCTGCAGGCTTTTTCCCATTTCATAAGAAACCAATGTTCCCAGGGCTTCTTTCCGGGCACGTAATTCGTTCCCAATCTGGCGAACTATATCTCCCCGTTTTGGAGCGGGCCAGCTACGCCATTCTGTAAAAGCTTCTGCTGCTTTTTCCATGACCTTTTGGTAAGATCTTTCTGTAACCTGTTCGGTCGCGGCAATAAATTTACCATCCACAGGGGAGTAGGATTCCAGGAGCGCCCCTCCGGCTTTCATCCATTTTGTGCCGGTTGAAGCGCCATTATTTACTTTCTGTATGCCTAATTGGGCGAGTGCTTTTTTTATATCCATTACCTGACATTAAGGGACAAAGATAAACAATAGCAGGGAGTAATAGCATCAAAGGTAAGAGCGCTTGCGTTTCTCAGCTTAAAACTAATGCAGCCCTATACCAAACGTAGGATGCAGGGTTCAGCATAAGCTTAATATAAGGCTATGCTAAAGGACTTTCAGGCTATTTTCCATCAAGTTATGGATTATTAACCGTGATAGTTTTTAACTAGCCACAATTGGTTCTAGTGAGGGGTTTGAAATCTTACTTTTTTAAATACTGATCAAAGTAATCTGTTATTTTTTCCATAAGGTGCACCCGATCTTTTCCCTGTACATTATGCGGATGGCCCGGGTATACAAAATAATCGAGTTGGATGTTATTGTCCACACATGATTTTACAAACTTTATAGAATGTTGCCAAACCACGACATCATCCTGGGCTCCGTGTATGACCAATAATTTGCCTTTTAAATTCCTGGTTTTGTCCAGCAAATTATTTTCTGCGTATCCCTGAGGATTTTCCTGGGGGCTATCCATATAGCGTTCTGTATACATTACTTCATACATGCTCCAGTCTATTACAGGGCCACCGGCTACCCCGACTTTAAATACATCCGGATGATGTAACATCAGGGAAGTGGTCATGAATCCGCCATAGCTCCATCCATGTACGCCCATTCTTTCCTTGTCTACAAATGGCAGTGATTTCAGGTAAGCAACCCCTTTTAGCTGATCAGCCATCTCTACCGTTCCTAATTGACGGAAGGGGGCCTGTTCAAACTTCAAGCCCCGGTTGCTACTGCCCCGGCCATCCATAGTGAATACTATATAGCCTTTTTGAGCTAAAAGCTCATACCATAAGTTTCCGCTTTCGGGATAACCATTGGTGATCAGCTGTACATGCGGGCCGTTGTAGAGATAGACGATAACAGGATACTTTTTTGTGGTGTCAAAATCCGTAGGATATATTAATTTGCCATAAAGGGGAGTGCCGTCTTCTGCTTGTAGTTGGATGCCTTCGACCCTGGGACGGTTATACGCTGCCAGGGTATTGGCTGCTGACAAAATATTCTTTTTCCACTTTTTATCCGCGCTGAGCAGGTTTATTTTACGTGGGGTTCCCGCATTTTGAAAATGATCAATTATATATTTTCCGTCTGAACTGACTGTAGCGTTATGAATGCCGGGTTCGTCATCCACACGGTTCATTTTTCCTGTGGTCCAGTTAACCGTATAGATATGCCTTTCTAATGGACTATCTTTACTGGCAGTGATGACCAATTCTTTTTCTTTCGCATTATGGCCCCGGATTTCATTAACCAGCCAGTCGCCTTTGGTGATTTGCCGTATTAATTTCCCCCCTGTGTTATAAAGATAGAGGTGCATGAATCCATCCCGTTGACTCCACCAGACAAACTCGTTGTCTTTTCCAGGCAGGAAATACAAAGCATTTTGGGGCTCTACATATTTGGGGTCAGCTTCTTCAAATAATGTTTTTTGAAATTCACCGGTTCTGGCATCATACTGATTGAGTTTCAAATGATTTTGCTCCCTATTGAGTAAGGCAACATAGATATGTTTTTCGTCCGGGCTCCAGGTAACGCAAGTCAGGTATTGATCCTTTGGGCTACCTGTGGGCAGGAACAACGTATTTTGAGTAGCTATATTATAAACTCCAAGGGTTACTTCATGAGAAACTTGTCCTGCCATAGGATATTTTATAAGCGTATTCTTTGCCGGCGTTACGCTCCAGTCAACAATAGGGTAATCGGCTACTTTGCTTTCATCCATTCTATAGAAGGCCAGGAAATTACCTTTGTGAGAGAAAAAAATACCTTTGTCGATACCAAATTCATTTCGATGTACCGCCTGTCCGTTAACAATGGATCCGTCCGTATCCCGGGTAACGGCATTGGAGGCTCCACCAGGCTGAAGCAGGTAAAGATTGTTATCCAGGGTATAGGCTATCCTACCGGTCGTTTTTTCAATATTTATATTGGCAGCCTTATCCGGGATCGGGTAAGCCGTTGACGACAAGTGGTGGGATTGTGTTGTTTTATCATCTGCATCTTTTATGGATAACAGGTAAAGGTTGCTTCCGGATTTGAAATATAGAGTTTGATCATTCAGCCAGGTAAGGGCCGGAAATGATTTAAGCGTATCCTTAATCTGCTGATTTAAACCGGCGAGCGTTAATAAGGTATCGGTTTTTAAAGAGGGGACAATAGTGCTCATCAATACTTCTCCACTCTTATTGGCAGCTACTGAAGTATAGGCATTTTGACCGGGTATCCAGGCCAATTGTTTTAAGTTTTCGGGGGCTAGGGTAGTGCGCAATCCTAATACAGCTTCCTGCATAGTCAGTTTTTTTTGTTGCGCAAATGTGATTGTAGCAGACAGATAGAAAAATAAAACCAGATATTTTGTCATGGGTCAAAAGTAATAAGTTTTAAACAATTAGGTGGGGGGAAATAAAGGGGGATAGTTGGCTAAAATAGAAATATTATTGTATTTTTACTTTATGGAAGATGTAGTAAGTGAAGAACTTTATCATCGTATCGCATTGACCCGGACTACATGGATCGGGGATAAAACAGCGCGCAATCTGCTCCAGTATTTTGGAACTGCTAAAGAAGTGTTTCATGCTCCTGCGAGTCGGTTGGCTGCATTGGAAAACTTTGGGGCTAAGAGGGTCGGTGCATTGAAGGCCCATATTAATAAAGAAGAGATTAACCAGGAACTCAGTTTTATTTCAACCCATAAAATTCAGCCCCTTTTTTATACAGATCCGCTCTACCCGCAAAGGTTAAATAATTGTGCCGATGCGCCTATAATGCTTTATTACAAAGGCAATGCAGATCTCAATGCTGCAAGGATCATTTCCGTCATAGGAACGCGGAAACATACAGATTATGGATTGAGGATAACAGAAGAGTTTATTACGGGATTGCAGGAACAGGGTATATTAGTGATCAGTGGGCTTGCGTATGGTATCGATGCTATAGCTCACCGGAAAGCGCTTGATTGCGGTTTGCCTACAGTGGGCGTGTTGGCCCACGGCCTGGACCGGATTTACCCGGCAATGCATAAAAACCTTGCTAAAGCAATGATTCAAAATGGAGGCTTGTTATCCGAATATATTTCCGGAACCCACCCGGATAAGCAAAATTTTCCGATGCGTAACCGTATTGTAGCGGGTATGGCAGATGTGACCGTGGTTGTTGAAACAGATATAAAGGGAGGAGCTATGATCACGGCAAAATTAGCCGCTGGTTATCATAGGGATGTGGCCGCCTTTCCCGGAAGAACAATTGACGTCAAGTCCAGTGGGTGTAATTACCTGATCAGGTCCAATATTGCACAAATGATCACTCAGGCCAGCGAACTGATGGAAATGATGAATTGGGAGCCTGCTCATGGCCCGAGGACAAGACAGCAGGCCTTATTCAGACACTTTAATGATGAGGAGCGGGTTGTTACAGAATTACTGGCAGGTCAGGAACCTATGCATATTGAAGAATTATTTTCCAGAACAACTATGAATAGATCATTATTGGCAGCAACTTTATTAGGTTTGGAAATGGATGGAGTGGTAAAGTCATTGCCTGGAAAACGTTACATGGGGATATGAATATTTAATTTAAAATGAATATTATGGATGCTGCCTTAAAACCTTTAAGTAATAGTATTAAGCATTGGGCTGAGGTGGATCGTCCAAGGGAAAGAATGATGGATAAAGGACAGGATGCTTTATCTGATGCGGAACTTATTGCTATTCTGATTCAGAGTGGAAACAAAGAAAAGTCTGCTGTAGATCTGGCAAGAGAGGTACTACGCCTGGGGTCCAATAATCTTACTCAGTTGGGAAAGCTCCATTATAAAGAATTTCAAAAAGTAAAGGGCATTGGTGAGGCCAAAGCGGTTACGCTTGCTGCAGCCTTGGAACTCGGGCGCAGGCGGCAATTGAGTGAGGTGCTGCCGCAAAAAATCATAGACAGAAGTGCGGCCGCAGCAGCTATCCTGATGCCTTTAATGGGTGATCTTGCTCATGAAAAGTTTTGTGTCCTCTATTTAAGCATTAGTAACAGACTTATACATTATGAATTTGTGAGTTCCGGTGGGCTCACCAGTACTACTGTTGATTTAAAAATGATTTTTAAAATTGCTATCCAACAGCTTGCGTCCCGGATAATTCTTGCCCACAATCATCCGTCTGGTAACTTAAAACCCAGCCAATCTGATAAATTAATAACGGCAAAGATAAGAGAGGCGGCCGCGCTTATGGAGATCAACGTTGCCGATCATCTTATCATTGCAGGTAACAAATACCTTAGTTTCGCTGACGAAGGATTATTGTAAGTCTCCGATAAATAGTCTCAGCATGTTGATTGCTGCGTGCGCGGCAAGTTCTTTGTTGCGCAGGCGGTCGTAATAGAAAGTGAATTTTTTCGTAATAACAATGTCTTTATGGGCCAGTGCTATCCATACCAGGCCGATTTGTTTTTCGGGAGTAGCGCCTCCGGGGCCCAGGATACCGGATAAGGATAATGCTATATCTGCTTTTAAAAGTATTTTTGCTTCGCGAGCCATTTGTATCACTGTAGCTTCGCTTACTGCACCCTCAGTTTGCAGGATCTGCTCTGATACCTTTAATAAATCCTGTTTTACTTCATTTGCATAACTGATAATACTCCCCTTAAAGTATGCAGAACTACCTGCCCTGTTGGTGAGTAGATTAGAAAGGTGCCCTCCGGTACAACTTTCAGCTAATGCAAGGGTTAACTGACGACTGATGAACAAGTTACCTATAATTTCTTCAAGTGGACTATCTCTTTCTGCAGCCACAATATTTCCGAGCCGGTTTTGAATCAATTGACTATAGGAGTTTACTTGTTTTTCCAGGTATTCATTATCCTGCCCTTGCGTACTGAGCCTTAATTTGACATACCCGGGCGCCGGTAAATACGCCAAGCTAATGGTAGGAGGGAGGTTGCTTTCAATATCCTCTATCTTGTCGGCAATGATACTTTCCCCCACGCCAATAGTGATTAAGGTCTTATGTATAATATGATTTCCTTGAAACAGATCCTTTAATTGAGGGATTACTTCTTCACTCATTATGGCCTGCATTTCAAAGGGTACTCCAGGCAAAGAGATGATGACTGACTGCTCCTTTTTAAACCACATGCCTGGTGCTGTACCCATCCGGTTAGGTAAAATAATTGCATTATCCGGGACTTCGGCCTGTTTTAGATTTCGCTCTAAAGGAGGGCGATTACGGGCAATAAAGAGATGCCGGATATGCTCCAGGACTTCCTGGTTAATGACCATTTTCCCCCCGAAATACTCACAAAGTAAAGGCTTGGTGATATCATCGGCAGTAGGCCCCAAACCTCCTGTAAGTATAACCAGTTCTGCTTTAGGAATGGACTCGTCCAAGGCTTCTGTTATAGCTGATGCTTCATCTGCAACAGCAATACGCCGTTTTATGTGGATACCGATATTATTCAGTTCGTGTGCAATCCAGGCAGAGTTGGTATCGATTGTTTGACCGATGAGCAACTCATCGCCGATTGTTATGATAATGCAGGAGTAGGCCAAAGTATATTTTTTTAGAGGGTATGGGATAGAAAGTTTGTGTTGAGTCAGATTATCTTTGTTATGGTTAGGGTAAGATACTCTTTTTAATAATAAAAGCGGGTAGTGAAATTGACTTTTTCCCTGCCTTTAGATAGTGCATACCAATTACCTCTATAGCTGATGAAGGAGGGAAGTAACCTATTACCTACCTGTTGTAAATCTACATGCATGACCACATTAAAGTCATAGACTCCTGCTTTATAAGATAGCGCATAATCCCGGGATAATATGGAAAAGTCTGATTGCCGAAACCAGGTTTTGAATTGGTTAATAACCAATTTGTCTTTATATTCTTTTTTCGGTATTGCTTCAAATACATAGCAATAGATGCCGTTTTTTTCTTCTGCTGCTAAGGAGAAATTATACATTTTTGCTATTTCCGGTTCAAAAATGGCTGCTTTATTGCCCATAAAAGGCACTCCGGAAATTTTGCTGCCCGGATTGAATAGGAGTTGTTTCAATTGAGCCTTACTTTTTTCCAATGTATTCTTCCCTTTAATAGATTCTTCCAGTTTTCCTTTTACTATATTATTTTCATTGCATACTTTCCCTTTTGTGAAAAATAGTGAGGCATATAGCTCGGCTGTATAATAATTATAGTTCCCCTTCCTGTCATAAAAATCTCCTGTGGTTTTTTCTTCCAAAATTTCCATGGTCCGGCAGCCGTTACGGTATATTTGTTTGGTTTCACTATTCAAAGATGCTTTAACCTTGTTACTTTTCTTTTCCAGTATTTTGATGTCATTGTCCGCATTATAAGTCACGAGGTGTAAGCTGCGGAAGGCTTTGTAAAAAGTAGTGTCTTTTCTGATGCGTTGAATGAAGTTTTTAATGTCCGTGCTGTCCAGGGCACGGATAACCACTTCGTCGATCAACACGGGTTCTGAAAACACGGTACTGTCCCAAATCTGAGCCGTACTCGTACAGATGCATGTCCAGAAATGACCATTGAGGAAGAGGAAGATGATTAAGATTTTTTTTGCCTTTAAACATTTAATTTTCATGATTCAAGAGGTTGAGTTTCTGGCCTGGATTGTAACCATGCCTCGGCCCATATAATATCTTCTGGTGTGGTTATTTTAATATTTTGTTTAAGCCCTTCAACAAAAGTCAATTTTACGCCCATTTCTTCGGCTACAGTAGCATCATCGGTAAAGTGTTTTTGATATTCCTGTCGATAAGCGGGAATAATCAACTCAGATTTGAAGGTTTGTGGTGTTTGTATCGTGCGTAAACTTTCCCGGTCGATAGCCTGAAAGGATTGGCCATTCCATTGCCTGATACTGTCCGTGATGGGTATTACCGGTATGGCGCTACCGTTTAAACAGGCTTGTTGGTAACACCTTAGAATTAATTCCTGATTAATAAGGGGGCGTACGCCATCATGAATGAATACAATAGAATCGTCTTCAATAACTTTCAGCCCGTTTTGTACACTGTGGAAGCGGGTGGCTCCTCCGGCTATGACGGATAAACGGGTGTCGGGCCAGAATTCCCGGACCCAATGGTTACAATAATCAATATGCTCCTGTGGCAAAACCAGGATCAGGTGGATGTCCGGCAAAGCACCGAGAAATGCATGGATGGTATGGTGCAGTATAGGTTTCCCGGCTAAAGGTAAAAATTGCTTGGGCAAGGTTGCTCCCATTCTCAATCCTTTACCCCCAGCTACCAGCAGGGCCGTCGTTTTAGGTAAATATGGCATTGGTGATTAATGTAATATGCAAAGATAGAATACGAAAACCAAACGCCGGGAATGATTTCCCGGCGTTGCCTTTTATTTTTTTACCTCTCTTATTTGGAAATAACACCGGATTGATTGGCCGGGGCCATTTTTAGGTTCTGGCGACCAGATTCTTCCCTTTTCCGGATCATGACCTCTTTCCTGCTTTTTTGCCTTGCTTCAAATTGAGCGGTTTGTTCCGGTGTCAAAATAGCCTTTATCTGCTCATTTGTTTCCTGCCGGAGACTCGCTCTTTCCCGGCCAGCCTCTGCGTCTTTTAAGAAGACATTATAAGCTTTCTCTTTTTGTTCTGTAGTCAGGCCAATTTCCTTTTCCAATCGTGCTGTTTTACGTTCAGCTATTATTTGGGGATCTTTTTCCTGAAGAGAATGCATCGCTCTGACTGTCTGGGTAGCGGGTTGGGTCGGGGTCGTTTGTTTTTTATCCTGGGCCCACAAGGTTCCTAGCCCAACAACAACTACACCGGCCAACAAAAATACTTTCTTCATATTTTATGTTTTTGTTCGATAGATTTGACTCATTCTCCTATTCCCGGTTTAATCATTCCAGATGCGCACTTGTTAATCTTTTGTCTGAAGTATTAACGATTATTTGATCCTGAAGAGTCGTAGAGACAGAAAATCCTATAATGTCAGGTACAATAGGGAAGCTTTTATGTTTACGATCCACTAATACAGCAACCTGTATTTTTTGGGGTTCCAGGTCCAGGATGGGACGTAGCGCATAGATAAGCGTTTTGCCTGAGTTAGCGACATCATCTATGAGGATTACGGAGCGGCTCTTGATGTATTTTTTGTCTATTAGAATTTCCTGTGAAAGCGGCGCCTTTTTATTGATATCCAGGTCCAGTAAGGTTACTTTCAGCGGGCTGATTTGCAGCAGGACCTGGGTAAGGTTATGGGCTACAGTGGCCCCGCCTCCTGTGATTCCTATCAGGGTGATCTCTTTTTCATTGCTGTTTTTTTCCCATATTTCATAAGCCATACGTTTGAGTTTATAGTGGATCTGTTCTGCTGTCAGGATAGTTACTTTACTCATTGTACAATGGTTTTATTTTTTATATTATTTAAGATTAAGTTAGGTGGACCGTATTGCGGCAACAGGATCCATACGGGCGGCTGAACGTGCAGGAATGAACCCGGCCAGCACACCTACTATGGAAGATATCGTAATGCCAATGATGAAATTCTTAAAGGAAAGTGTTACCGGGAATCCCATGAGCCCGGATAATAAAAGGCCCAGTAAAATGACGATGATAATTCCCATAAGGCCGCCAATAAGACAAAGCGTAATTGCTTCTATCAGGAATTCGGAAAGAATCACAGATTTCCGGGCGCCAATGGCTTTCTTTAGCCCAATGATTTTGGTCCGTTCTTTAACCGAAACAAACATAATGTTGGCAATACCAAAGCCGCCTACCAGTAAGGAGAAGAAGGCAATCACAATACCGACCAGGTCAATCATAGCGAACATCAAATTCAGCCTTTCCGTCACCTGGCTTAATTTATTAATCGAAAAATTGTTTTTTTCACCGGGAGCCACTCTTCGCTCTGCTCTTAATATCCCTTCAGTTTCGTAGGTAAGGTCGTCAATATGCATGCCTTTTTTTCCTTTGACCATAAGGGTTATATTGGCATTTAACGAGGTTAAGTCCATGATGTCGGCGGCAGCATAAAAAGGAAAGATAAGCCCTCTGTCAAAATTAAATCCAGCCATATTGTCCCCGGTTTTCTTGAGCGTGCCAATTACCTGGAATCGCCTGCCTAAAAAATGAATTGAATGACCAATGGGGGTAGTCCCGGTTGGAAATAGTTCCCGGGCGACTTCGTTGCCCAATACAACGATTTGATGTGTCCCGGCCAGTTCGGATGGGTTGAAATAACGGCCTTGCTCTATCTCGAAATGTTGCATTTTTTCGAAATTAGAAGTAACAGCATAACCTGTAACGCCGCTTAGCTCATACAGATCCTGTTTTGTGGTCAGGTTATTATGGGTGGAGGAGATCGTAGCGAAGCGTACTGTTTGTGCTTGTCTTTCTATACTTCTTAATTCCCGGGTGGTCATCACAGGGCGGCGCCAATATTCCCACCACTTATATTCACCACCTTCGTCCATCCAGGGCCATTTGGTAATATAAAGTACATCTTCCCCTAATGAGGAGACTGAGCTCTTTATGTTTTTTTCCAGGCTATCCAGTACGGTAAATACAGCCACGATACAAAAGATACCGATAGTAACCCCTAATAAAGAAAGAAAAGTGCGCAGTTTGTTTACCCGCAACTCCTGTACGGCCATTTTAAAACTGGAGAGCGCAATACGCAGAAAGGAGCGCATAGGGAACTGTTAGGACTGATAATGAGTTACAATAACACCAGGCTACAAAAGTATAAAATAAAAACGCCGGAAAGCTTTCCGGCGTTTTTATTTTATAACTGAAAATATTAGTTTTTAATAAACTTTTTGGCGCTGAGTACAGATCCGTCTGTATTGGTCAGCCGGATGGTATAAATTCCGGAAGGCAGACTGCTTACATTTACTGTGGTCAGGTTTCCGGCTTCCATTTTTTGGGTGATTAATTCCCGGCCGATCACATTAATGACGGATAGTTTCGTGGCATTTAATCCTTGTTCTGTGAAGACCTTGAGTTGATCTGAGGCAGGGTTAGGAAAAACTATAACGCGTTTTCCTGCTTTATCTACTTTGTGTACAGAGGTTTCGCTTTCACAGTCAGGAGTTTTGGTAAGAATAAATGTGGCCGTATCCACCTGTGTGCCACCGACTACTTCTGCTCTTACCCTGATTATTGCTTCTCCATCTGCCTTGTCCGAAGGTGCGCAGACCCAGGGGTAAAAGTCTGCACTTTCGCCAGGAATCAATTTCCTGGAGGGAGTAACCGGTTCCCCCAATGCCCATGCGGCAGTTACTGTTCCATCACCAGTTCTAAAGAATTGACAGAGTTCCAGGTCACATAATGCAAAAAGGGTCCATCCTTCAGGTATAATAGTTTCTTCTAATAAGACCTGCCAGGTTAATTGAATGGAATCTTCTGAAATATTGGTTATTTCATTATGAAGCTGAACGGATTCCCAGGTTTCTTCGCCAATGTCGAATTCATCCGGGTGTGGTGCTGTACCCTTTGTACACTCAGATAAAGTGTCATGGGAGAAGGTAAATTGTTGACCGAATGAAGTTGCCCCAATTATCATGCTGATTCCAAAAACAGGGAGTAATTTTTTAAAATTCATCTTTTCGTTTTTAATATTAAATCTAAGAGCAAATGTATACAAAACCAATTTTATCGGATGGAAATGGTTTGTTAAAGCAAAAGCTGCTCCTATACCCGAACAGCTTTTGCTGGAAACTATTTGAACATTTAATTTTATTGCGCCACCGTCAATCTGCGGGTAATGTTATTGTTATCCGTTTGTAGTTGTACATGGTAAATGCCTGTGGTTTGACATAAATATTTTATAATAGTAAAGAGACGATTTGTTATATTGCTTAATATTATTTATCATTTCCAAATGATGGTTATTGTACTATTAATTTCGACTGATACCTATTTCGTTCTGTATGGATTTGAATAAAATAAAAACCTTTCTTCCATATTAACTTATTGAATTCCTGTAAACTTCCTTTAAAGGAGCTTCTGCCATTTAGTTGATAAACGACAATGGTTTGTATCGTCTCCTTGTTATCTACGTTATCTATGTAAAGTATATGGCCCTGAGGTAAAGGGTTGGGGAAAATAGACATGGAGTTCCCCCCATGGGCAACAGGCCTTATTTCAGTCGGTTGTTGATGAATGACGCCCACGGCGTCAAGGTCAAATCCTCCGGAGGGGAAAGGGGTAGGGAAGGGGTCATTGATCGGATTGCTGTTCTGGTCATAGGTTGCATATAAGGCATCAATACTTCCAATGGCATCAATTACTTTAATATGCGTTATGGCATTAATGTCCAAACCAGGAGTATCTTCCAGTTCGGATAGGTCAAATGGGGTTCCATATTGAGCACGGTATTTCCCAGCCAGGTTATTCAATTGACTGGCATCACCTGTTGTATCAAAGGCACTCATTTGAATCGTTGTCTGACTATTATAGGTTGCCGGGAAACGCGTAAAATTAATACCATCGCTACTCACTTCGACGAAGGCTAATTCTAAGAATGCATCGTGAAAAGCATTCTCAAATACTGCAAAGTCGAACCCCGGGCCATTACTTACCGGATGTTCGAAGCTGAGGATAGCATAACCTCCATCCCCTAAACTTATTGTTGTATTATCGGCAGTACCCAGTGCCAGGGTACTGTCTCCTGAACTGGCTAAACCTACACCCGGATTG
>CAZFKK010000062.1:897-12228 GCA_964519735.1 uncultured Taibaiella sp. | reverse complement strand
AAAGCCGGTGAAGCGGAATGCCCCGCACCGGATCAGGATCACTAGTTGTTCCAGTCCTGCGCCAGTACGCAGGAGGAAGTTTTGAAGGCTGGTGTATTCCCCGTTGTTTATCCTTTCTTCCGGTATCCGCCGGGCCAGTTTTGATTCCAGGTGTTGGAGGCAGTCGAAGCCCAGGTAGATGTCACGGCCGTAAATGGTTGTCGGGAATATACTTTTATTGACACAGGGCAGGGCAATATTCCCGCCTTCATTTTTCGCTTCATTCACATACACTTTCCGCTGGTAAAAGCCGCCGTAATTGTTCAATACAGCTACCATGAATTCCAGGGGGTAATAGGTTTTCAGGTAAAGGCTCTGGTAGCTCTCTACGGCAAAAGAGGCACTATGCGCTTTGTTGAAACTAAACCCCGCAAAACTTTCCATCTGCCGCCATATTTCCCCGGACACGGACTCGGGGTAGTTCATCTTTGCACAATGGTCAAAATACTTGCTTTTAATCGCTGTCAGGTGTTCTTTGTGCCGGTATTTTCCGCTCATCATCCTGCGTAATACGTCAGCATCCGCCAGGTCCAGTCCACCGTAATAGTGGCCGATTTTCATCACATCTTCCTGGTACACCATTACCCCATAGGTTTCTGCCAGTTGTTGTTTGAAGATCTCATGAGGATAAACTGCCTTTGAGGGATCGTGATGCCGTTCAATATAAGCTTTCATCATCCCTGAAGAAGCTACGCCGGGGCGAATGATGGAAGAGGCGGCTACTAGGGTGAGGTAGTCGTCACAACTAAGCTTGGTCAGTAGTTGCCGCATGGCCGGACTTTCAATGTAAAAGCAGCCGATCGTATGAGCCGATCTCAGTTGTGCGGCAATTTTAGGGTCGTGGAAGAAGCGGCGGGGCTGGTCTGTGCTGATCTTTATCCCCCTGTTTTGGGCCACGATTTCGCAACAATCTTTAATATGCCCGATGCCCCGCTGGCTTAATATATCAAATTTTTCAAAACCTATATCTTCGGCCACATACATATCAAACTGTACGGTGGGCAACCCTTTCGGTGGATAATCCAGTGCGGAGTAATGCGTCAATGGTAGTTCCGATATCAGGACCCCACTGGCATGGATACTACGCTGGTTCGGAAAATCTTCCATGCGGTTATAGACGCTGAGTATCATATTTGTTACTTCATTCTTATTCAGCATATGGTCCGGATCATGTACCAGCCTGTCTATTTCGCCTTTGGGTAAACCATATATTTTCCCCATCTCCCGGATAATGGAACGCGAGCGAAAAGTACTCATGGCGCCCATCAGGGCGGTATGCCCGGGATAGCGCCGGAAGATATAGCTGTATATCTCGTCCCGATTGTTCCAGGCAAAATCCACATCAAAGTCAGGAGGGTTTTCCCTTTTGGGGTTGAGGAACCGTTCAAAATAAAGATCCAGTTCTATAGGACAAACATCCGTGATGCCTAAACAATAAGCCACCACACTGTTGGCCCCGCTGCCCCGGCCTACATAATGAAAGTCACGACTGCGGGCATAACGGCAGATGTCGTCCGTAATCAGGAAGTAGGACGAAAAGTTCAGTTGATCAATGATGCCCAGTTCCTGTTGTACACGGTCCCTGGCCTCCTTATCATTTTGATCGTAACGCTTGCTAAAGCCCTCCATCGCATACTGATCCAGCAACTGTTTGTCTTCCGCCCTGTTGCCGGTAAAAGTCTTCTTATTCTTGATCTTTTTAAAATCAAACTCAAAGGAGCATTGACGCAACAGCCGGTGGGTGTTGTCGATCAGTTGTGGAAACTGTTGGTACATTTCCAGCAGCTCTGCTTTGGGGAGCATCACTTCGGTCTCCGGAGCCACCTGTTCCGGTCCTAACTGGGAAATCAGGATGTTGTGGTCGATGGCCCTGAGCTGGCGGTGTAATTTGTAGTCTTGAGGATGAAAGGAAACCGGGTGCAGGATCACATAGCGCTCCTGGTTGCTCCGGGGCTCCAATAGGATACGGTTTCTTTCGGATGCACGGATGCCTATGTATTCATTCTCTCTTAAGTCCTGCATCTTGAGCTTGCCGTAGGGATAGACCACAAAGGCATTGTTGCAGGCAGGTGCCCTTTCCGGCAGAGGGCTGTTGTTCCTGTTGGCTTTCGTCATCCATTCATTCAGCTCCTTAAATCCTTGTTCGTTTTGGGCAATGCCAATATAAAGCAGGGTATCGCCGTTACGGTATTCCATACCTGCCAGTATATTGAGGGGTTGCCATTGCTTCCGATCCGGATTCCGGCCTTTCCAGATAAGATCCAGCACACCGGTACTATTATTGATGTCGGTAAGTACGGCCGTATCATAGCCATTAGCGGACATGGCCTTCGCGAGGCCTTCCAGGCTTAGGGTGCCGTAGCGTAAACTAAAATAACTATGCAGGTTGAGTAACATCCGGCGCTTTTTCTTTTTTAGGTTTTCATAGCATCTTCCCCTTATCACGGATTTTGTCCCGTACCTTATCCTGATCTTGTCCATCGCCTGGGAAAGGATGAGTTCCGTCCCGGTATCGTCAAACAAGTCTGCCTGGTAGCTTCCTGTGATCAGGTTACTGAATTTTACTCCGACAAGACGGATCAGCATCCTGCGACTGTACAACTTTTGAAACAGCTCTGTTACCTTTTCCGCAAGCACCCGTTCTGAGCTGGTATAGGGAATTTTTGTCTGTTGGGTATGGGTGTCGAAATTGGAATACCGGATCTTCAGGGTAATACAGCCTGCCAGTTTCTTTTCCTTCCGGAGCTCAAAGGCGAGTTCGTCCACCATGACCATCATGATTCTCTTCAGAACGTCCATGTCAATCGTATCGAGCTCAAAAGTGTGCTCTTTTGATGTGCTTTTTTGTTCCCGGAAGGGGACTACGAGGCTGTCGTCCTGCCCATTGGCTTTTTTCCAGATCCCCACACCATTTTCTCCCAATACCCGGCGCAGGGTAAATACTTCCATCTCCTGCAGGGTCTGTATCCGGGAGATACCCATATTCCGTAATAAAGTATAGGTCTTATCTCCTATCATGGGTATCTTACGGATAGATAAAGGAGCCAGGAATCTTCTTTCCGTACCCTCATCTACTTTCCACTCCCCGCAGGGCTTGGCCTGACCGGTGGCAATCTTACTTACGGTCTTGTTGCCGGACAGCCCGAAGGATATGGGCAAACCAGTATCTTTTATAATCCGTTGCCTTAATTCCCGGGTCCATTTCCAGCAGCCGAAGAATTTATCCATACCGGACAGGTCAAAGTAATGTTCGTCAATGCTTGCCTTTTCCACTACCGGAGCGCTTTCTTCAATAATCGCCGTAACCATGTTGGAATACCTGGAGTATAAGTCATGATCTCCCCGTACCACTATCGCTTCGGGACAAAGCTGCCGGGCGAGCCTCATCGGCATGGCGGAATGGATACCGAACTTACGCGCCTCATAAGAGCAGGAAGCGACTACGCCGCGGTCGCTCCTTCCGCCTATTAATACAGGTTTGCCTATAAGGTTGCTGTTGAGCAGCCGCTCCACGGATACAAAAAAGGTATCCAGATCACAATGCACGATATGCCGTTCCATTTTTTAAACTAAAATTACTACATTTGTCACTTAAAATGACAACTTCAAGACTTCAATAATATCAATAAGAAATGAATCTGCAAAAAAACTTTTGGGCTTCTAATCTTAAATTGCTGAGAACCAGGAAGAAATTCAGTCAGGAATTTTTGGCAGAGCAGCTGGATATGAGCCGTTCCAAGTATAATGCCCTGGAAAACGGGCAGACGGTCAACCCTACCGTAGAAGACCTGATCCGGGTATCCGATTATTTCCGGATGAGTATCGACAGTCTTTTGCGGGTGGATATGGCAGCGATGAGCGAATTAAAACTCCGGGAACTGGAGCAGGGTAATGAAGGGTACAGGACCGGCAAGGAGCTTCGCGTATTGGCCATTTCTGTGGATAAAGAGAATAAGGAAAACCTGGAGTATGTACCCGTCAAGGCCAGGGCAGGATACCTGGCAGGTTTCAGCGATCCGGAATTTATTGCTGCTTTGCCTAAGTTTTCCCTGCCTAATCTGCCTCAGGGCAATACCTTCCGTATGTTTCCTACTATAGGTGATTCTATGTTGCCTATCCCGGAAGGCAGTGATATCGTAGGTAAATTTATACAGGACTGGCAAAGCCTGAAGCCCCGTACGCTATGCATTGTTATCCTTAAAGGAGCGCAGGATTTCGTATTTAAACAAGTTACCCTGATGCAGCAGGAGGTATTGCTGGAATCCCTGAACAAAGCTTTTGCCCCCTATAAAGTACCGGTAGCGGAAATTCTGGAATTATGGCAGTTCCATAGTTACCAGACCCAACAGGTACCGGAGCCTGAATCAGACCTTCAGGATATTGCCCAAGGCATCAGGGAAATCCGGGAGGAACTGCGGCAGATAAAGCGCAAATAAAAAGAGGCCGGCCCGAAAACGAACCAGCCTCCACCTATAAACCAATCACTATGAAAACACAAAAATAGCCCTTTCCAGGGTGGTTGCTGATCGACATTTTCAATAGGCATATTTGTAGGTACAATAATGATAGCTTATTTTTATTTAAATTAATTTTTGGAGCAATTTTATGAATTTCATAGGTAATATTATCTGGCTGATCTTTGGTGGTTTTTTTACCGCATTGGGTTATTTATTCGGAGGTTTGGTGTTGTGTATGACCATAGCAGGCATCCCCTGGGGACTACAATGTTTTAAGATAGCAGGTATGGTCCTGTTCCCTTTCGGAAAAAGGGTAGTGAATAAACCTTCGGGTACAGGCTGCTTCTCCCTCTTTGCCGATATCATCTGGATTATTTGTGGCGGTTTATATACTGCTTTAAGCCATCTTTTCTGGGCCATCGTATTGGCCATTACTATTATTGGCATCCCTTTCGCTAAGCAACACCTTAAATTACTGGAGGTATCCCTGATGCCTTTTGGGAAGAGGGTGGTGGCGGTGTAGTGAGGCCTGCGACCAGGTTGAGGTCTTTGCAACAAAAAGAGAGATATCATGCTAAAGCTGAATGTCAGCAATACTGCCTCGTTAGTAAAGAAGGCCCTGCAGTCAGGGCTGGTAGAGTAATATATGTACTATTGCAATTATATCATGTCCCATGCAGCGCGTCATACAGTATAGAAAAAGAATTAAGCTTAGCTTCCGGATCGTAAATATAACTGGCAGCCATGAGTTCATCAATTCCTGTAGTTGCAATAAATTCGGAAAGTTTTTGCTTCAGTGTAGCACGGCTGCCGGTAAAGGTGCAAGACAGCATATTGTTGATCATTGCCTGCACTTCCGGTATCTGGTAGCTTTCCGGTAAGGTTCCCGGCGGCCTTAGCGGGTTACGTTCGTTGGTAATGACGCCAAGGAACATGTTGATTAAGCTGCTGGTCAGGAAGGTGGCTTCCGCGTCCGTTTCTGCTGCAAGTACATTGACGCAGGCCATCACATAAGGCCGGGCCAATTGGGCGGAAGGTTGAAAATTTTTACGGTAGATATCAATGGCCGTACGGAATTGTGCCGGGGCAAAGTGGGCAGCAAAAGCATAGGGTAAGCCCATTTGCGCTGCCAGGTAGGCGCTGTCTGTACTCGACCCCAATATCCAGAGCGGCAGGTCCAGGCCTTCACCGGGGAAGGCGCGTACCTTAGCGTTGCGGTTAGCCTTACTGAAATAGGTCTGCAATTGCCGGACATCCATTGGGAAATCATAAGCCGTGTCCCTGTTGTTTCGCCGGAGTGCCAAGGCCGTAAGCTGGTCTGTGCCGGGCGCTCTGCCCAAACCCAGGTCAATCCTGTTAGGATAAATCGTTTCCAATGTTCCGAATTGCTCCGCGATAACCAGGGGACTGTGATTGGGCAGCATGATACCGCCTGATCCTACCCGGATACGTTTTGTTTGACCGGCAACATGTCCTATTAATACAGACGTTGCAGAACTGGCAATGTGTTCCATATTATGGTGTTCTGCCATCCAGATGCGGTTGTAGCCGATGGACTCCACATGTTGGGCTACGGCTACGGTGCCTGCTATCGCAGTTGCTGCATTGCCGCCCTCGGTCACGGTGGCCAATTCCAGGACAGATAAGGGTATTTGACTCATGGATTCAATTTTTAGGTTAATTTTTTTGTTCGTTTTTGTTGCTGATACCCTCTGTTGATACAATAAATCCCGCTTAAGGCAGCGATCAGCGCCAGCCCTGTGATCCAGGTGAGCTGTTCCCCGAGTAAAAAATAGCCGAGCAGCAAAGCGATAAACGGGTTAATATAAGCATATAGGGAAGCTACCCCGATAGGCAGCTTTTCTAAAGCATAGACAAAACAGGTATAGGCCAGCAAAGAGCCGAACACGGTAAGGTACAATAAAGACCAGATACTTTCTGCCGTAATATGTTTCAATTCTGAATAATCATCCAGGAAGGTACTCATCAGGAACAGGGCAATGCCGCCGCTGAACATTTGGATGGCGGCATTGGTCAACACATTGGCTTTGGAAGGTTTATGTTTGGCATATACGTTGCCGGAAGCCCAGGCCAGGCAGGCTGTGAAAGCAACCACCATACCCATGAAATACTGCGGATTGGCCAGGTCTTTGATATTGTCCCGGAACATCAGTACAATGCCTACACAGCCCAGCAGCAATCCGCCGGTGATACTCCTGTTGGGTACCCTCCGGTCTGCTCCGCTCAGGTAATTAATGCCCACGATGTATACCGGCAATATGGAGGTGATCAGGGCCGCCAGTCCGCTGGGTATATAGCGTTCACTCCACCCGATCACGCCGTTACCCAGGGCGATCATTAATATACCGGGTATGGATTGATGGAGGATATCCTTTCCGGAAATATTCCGGAGTTTCCCGGAAAGTTTCAGTCCCAGCAACAACAAGCCTCCTGCAGCCACCTGCCGGATACCTGAGAATAAGAAAGGAGGGAAGGTTTCTACGCCAACACGCAACGCAAAGTAGGTGGTGCCCCATACGATACAAACAACCGCCAATGCCACATATGCCCTTAAAAGCGTTTTGTCCATTATTTTTTCTATAAATTCTTTATAATTTTCCTCCGTTCCGGAAACAGACAGCAAAGTACGGACAAATTATAGTAGGAGTACAGATACAATTTCGTTAATTTTGTAGGTTACAGTTTGGTTTTATGAAAAAGGAGATCTTATACCAGAAAATTGCGGCCACCATTACCCAGCAGATCCGAACCGGTGTATGGAAATCAGGTGATAAGCTGCCTTCTCTTCGTATCCTCAGCAATGAGTATGGGGTAAGTATGAATACGGCTACGCAGACTTATTTTGAGTTGGAACGTCATGGTTTTATCGTTTCCAGGCCGCAGTCGGGTTTTTATGTCAGCCATGAGCCCTGCAAGTTGTCGGTTCCTGCCACCAGTCGCCCGGTCGTAGAGTGCCGGGAAGAGCAGGTGGAAGACCTGATCGGGAAAGTGTACCAGTCGCTGAACGATATGTCCATTACCCGTTTATCGCTCGGGGTACCTGAAAATGAATTGTTGCCCATTGCCCGGTTGAATAAGGGCCTGGTGCAGGCTATGCGTACCCTGCCCGGAAGCGGCACCGGTTATGAGGAGATCCAGGGCAATATTAAATTGCGTCGGGATATTGCCCGGCTGACCTATACCTGGAATGGCAATTTAAATGAAGAGGATATCGTGACCACTGCGGGTACTATGAATGCGCTCTCCTTCGGCCTGATGGCCTTAACCAAAAGAGGAGATACTATTGCGGTGGAAAGCCCGGTGTATTTTGGTATATTGCAATTGGCCAAAAGTTTGGGATTAAAGGTGTTGGAATTGCCTACGCATCCGGTAACGGGTATTGAGCCGGAAGCTTTGAAAAAAGTATTGCCCAAAATAAAACTGTGTTTATTGGTGAGCAATTTCAATAATCCCTTGGGAAGCTGTATGCCCGAGGCGCATAAAAAGGAAGTTGTACAAATGCTTACTGCGGCTAATATTCCTTTGATAGAAGATGATCTGTACGGGGATGTTTATTTCGGCAATAGCCGGCCGCTGCCTTGCAAGGCCTTTGATGAAGCGGGGCTGGTGCTTTGGTGCGGCTCTGTGTCCAAGACGCTGGCTCCGGGTTACCGGGTAGGCTGGATTGCTCCAGGGAACTTTAAAGAGGCCATTATCCGGTTGAAGCTAATTCACTCCGTGTCTTCCACCACGATAACGCAGGAAGTAGTGGCCAACTTCCTGGAGAACGGTCGCTATGAACATCATTTGCGGCATCTCCGGCGCGAATTGCATACCAATAGTTTGCAGTTTACGCGGGCGATTGCGGAATATTTTCCGGAAAGTACAAGGGTGAGCCAGCCGCAGGGCGGATTTATGCTGTGGGTAGAGTTGCATAAAAAGATCAATACTGCTGAACTGTACGAGCAGGCCATCCGCAAAAAGATCAGCATTGCTCCGGGCAGAATGTTTACCCTGCAAAAGCAGTTTCAAAATTGTATGCGCCTCAGCTATGGGCAGCGCTGGACACCTCAGTTGGAAGATAAATTGAAACAATTGGGTAAATTGGTGCAAGGGATGAGCTGATAGTAATGTATACTTTTCGCTTAATATTCCTTTTCTTTGTTGTCTTTTTTTAACAGCGTAGCAGAATAAGTCTATCCTCATGGATTTCAAAAATATAGATGAAGATCTAAAGGTTTTATTGCAAAAGGTGGCGGCCCGGAATATCCACCGCAGTATGGTACCCGGCCAGGATTATATTCCCGTAACCGGGAAGATATTGGATGAAGAAGATATCCTTTATGGTGTGGACGCTACTTTAGACGGATGGCTGACCACCGGCCGGTATGCTATTAAGTTTGAGCGGAAATTTGCTCAGTATTTTGGAAGCCGCTTTTCCTTATTGGTCAATTCCGGATCTTCTGCTAACTTGGTGGCTTTTTATGCATTGACTTCTCCTAGACTGGGTGACCGTGCCATCAAACCCGGCGATGAAGTTATTACCGTTGCTGCAGGCTTCCCCACTACGGTGAATCCTATGGTTCAGTTTGGCTGTATCCCTGTGTTTATTGATGTGGATATCCCCACCTATAATATTAAAGCAACACTTATAGAAGCGGCGGTCACCCCAAAAACGAAAGCCATCATGCTGGCACATACTTTGGGTAATCCTTTTAACCTGGCCATGGTCATGGCTATTGCAAAGCAATATAACCTTTGGGTGATCGAGGATGATTGTGACTCGTTAGGAGCTACTTACCAGGATAAAAAGACCGGCACTTTCGGCGATCTGGCTACAGTATCTTTTTACCCTGCGCATCATATTACGATGGGAGAGGGGGGCTCCGTCCTGGTTAATAATGCGTCGTTGAAGAAGATTGCAGAAAGTTTCCGGGATTGGGGCCGAGATTGCTGGTGTGAGCCGGGTAAAGACAATACCTGTGGCAAGCGCTTTGATCAATGCCTGGGCCAATTGCCTTTTGCTTATGATCATAAATACACTTACTCGCATATTGGTTTTAACCTGAAGGTTACCGATATGCAGGCCGCTATAGGGCTCAGCCAACTCAGAAAAGCAGACCTGTTTGTGGCCAAAAGAAGAGCCAATTTTGAATTGTTGTACCAAAAACTAAAGCCATTCGAAGAGCATTTTATTTTGCCGGAGGCCACACCGGATAGTCAGCCCAGCTGGTTTGGATTTATGATCACCATTAAAGAAGGAAGCCCTATCCGGAGAAATGATTTAGTCCGGTTCTTAGAGGAGCATAAGATAGGCACCCGCCTGTTATTTGCAGGCAATCTTACCAAACAGCCGGCCTACCTCCAGGTGGAAAAAAGAGTTTTCGGGGAATTGACCAATACGGATATTATTATGAATAATGGCTTCTGGCTGGGGGTCTGGCCGGGATTGACAGAAGTGCACTATGATTATATTGTTGAGGTGATCCGGAAATATTTGGATAGGCTGTAAGCTGCGGTGCCAACCTCCGTTTGGGTATTTGTGGCTTCAAAATTTTATTTCTTACCTCTTTTGTGTAATGTCGATCCCGTATACGATAGCTTTTTTTACAAGGTTGGCGACATTTTTTACATTTAACTTCCTGAATATATGCCTTCTGTGATTATCCACGGTGTTGAAGCTGATAAATAGTTTTTCAGCGATGCTTTTACTGGAGTACCCGGCAACAATCAGTTCTACTATTTCTCTTTCTCTTTTGGTGAGCTGGAGCCCGGGTGCGACAGGAGCTTCTTTCTTTAATTGCACCAGGTCCTGGAAGATCTGCTCTTTAAGGCTATCCGTTACGAAAGATTGTCCGCGAAGTATTGTTTCTATTGCTTGTATCAGTACATCGCCCAATACATTTTTAAGTACGTATCCGTCGCATCCTGAACGCAAAAGATTACGCACTCTTACGGTCGTATCCACACTGCTGACAGCAAGTATCTTGACTGCGGGATAAGTTTTCTTCAATAAAGGAATCAAATCTTCACCTGTATAATCTGTAAGCTGAATATCCAGGAGGAGGAGGTCAGGATGTGGTTTTTCCTGTAAACCTTTAAGTAAAGACTGGCCGTCATAAAAGGTCTCTTCAATACTTATATGAGGGTATCGCGCCAACATCCTGGTAAGGCCTTCAACTACCATAGGATGATCATCAATAATGAAGACTTTGATATTTTTCAATGTAGTGGTCATGATGCTCTGCAAGGCGATATTGTCGCTAATTTAAGAAATTTCTAATTCTTTTATGTTGAAGGAAAGATAAATCGTTACTCCTGCTCCGGGCCGGTTGTCTATATCTATGGTGCCGCTCAGCATGGCTACTCTTTTCTGAAGGCTTTCTGAGCCTATTCCTGATGTATCCGGGTTCGTTATCCATCCGTTTCCGTTATCATCCACACTGATCAGCAGTAGCGCATCATTTTCTTCGGCTATCTCTACCATGACTTCAGTAGCCTTCCCGTGTTTCAGGGCATTATGGACCAATTCCTGTACCATGCGATACAGGGATAATGCTTTGATAGGGGCCAAAGGGGGGATCGTTCCTATATCCTGGAAATGCAGGTTAAAATAAGGGGGCTTGCTGATACTCTTGCAGTAGGATTGCAGGGCTTTTACGAGGCCTTCCTGCAACAGTTTTTCGGGAAACAGGTTGTGGGAGATTCTTCTTATGCCCTCATAAGCTTCATCAAGCAGCTACGTACCGCTGGTAAAGTCTTCTTTATTTTCAGATTTGTCAAATGCATCCAAATGCATCCGGCTGGCCCCGATGATGCTTCCAATGCCATCGTG
>CAZFKK010000062.1:0-887 GCA_964519735.1 uncultured Taibaiella sp. | reverse complement strand
CTGCGATACGGTTCCGTTCATTTTCTTCTCCCTGCATGACCGCTTTTAAAAAAGTAAGGTTCTGTTGCTGACGCTCCGATGCTACAACTGCTAACTTTAATTTCAGTTTATTCCGGTGGTAAGCATAGTACAAGGTAATTAATAATAACAACAAGAGGCCACTAAGGGTTACGCCGTATAGCCAGGAATTTTTTCGTTGAATTTTTTTCTCTTGTTGCACGATCATTAACTGGCTGTTAGTCAGTTTTTTGTCTTTTACAGCAGTCTGGTATTTCCTATCCAGCTCATAAATGCTTTGTTGAAGCTCGTTCTTATAAACTTCTTTACCTGCCTGCATAGATCGTATTATATGCTCATAAGCCTTATTGTACCATCCTTTAGCTGCATATAAGGCAGATAAAGAGGCATGTATATCGGGGTTATAGTGTTGCCCCTGTATCCTTTCCTGGAGCCCAAGCGCTTTCAGATAAGCTGCCTGCGCCTCCGCAAACCTGTTCTGTACCTTATAGGCCTCCCCTAAATAAAAATAGACATTCAGGCTTAACTGGAGGTCGGATTCCTGTTCATTTAAAGCCAGTATTTCTTTAAAACAGTAGATGGCTTTTTCCGGGCTCTTCTCCCGGGTCAGGAAAAACTTGCCCAGGTTAAGCTTTCCCAGTAGTACAGGAGTACTGTTTCCCGGCATGCCCAGTGTTCATATTTTATCATTATAGTAGTAAAGAGAATCCCTGTTGGGAACAACATTCGTAAAATAATTGGCCGTGCCTGCCGCTGTAAAACTCAATAGAACATTATTACTGTCGCGTATTGCAGCATGTTGGGCCAAATTCAGAAAATAAAAATACTGTTCCTTATTACCCAGGTAATACCAGAGGCCTGCCAGGGAA
>CAZFKK010000061.1:7499-12375 GCA_964519735.1 uncultured Taibaiella sp. | reverse complement strand
ACCTGATGTAACCGCCCGATAATAATGCATTAACCTTCTATACAAACTTAATAAATTTCTATAACATCTAACACTTTAATCTTTATAATTTTTACAACAAAAGTCTTAACCTTCAGATTTGGAACGGTTTGATCTTCACTTTTGCTGCGCTGTATCGCTATTAGTAAAGGTACAGCAGGGTGCCATCCCGGTCTGCGAAGCCTTGTAACCGCTCCGTCCTGGGCCCAAAAGGGATAAATAAAAAAATCGCCATGGAAATCTTAACTTTGCCTTTCTTTAAAAAGAGTACAACCATATACACATGATACAAATCACCCTGCCCGATGGCGCCGTACGCGAATATGAAGCCGGAGTGTCGGCCCTTGACGTTGCAAAATCCATTAGTGAAGGCCTGGCCCGTAAAGTTTTAGCTGCTGAAGTGAATGGAACGGTCGTGGATGCTTTTCGTCCTATAACCGGAGATGCTTCGCTCAAATTACTGACCTGGAATGATAAAGACGGCCAGAGTACTTTCTGGCACAGCTCTGCGCATCTGCTGGCGGAAGCAATTGAATCCCTGTTTCCCGGTACCAAATTCGGTATTGGCCCCGCTATAGAAACCGGGTTTTATTATGATATCGACCTGGGCGAAAAGAGCATCGGGGAGGAAGATCTGCTGAAGATCGAGAAAAAAATGAAAGAGCTTGCTGCTCAGAAAGAAACTTACCAACGCAGCGAAGTAGCTAAAAAAGACGCTATTGCTTATTTTACGGAAAAAGGGGATGAATATAAACTCGAATTGATAGACGGGCTGGAAGACGGACAGATCACTTTTTACCGGCAAGGCCAGTTTACAGATCTTTGCCGTGGACCGCATATTCCCAATACAGGCTTTATCAAAGCCGTAAAGCTCACCAATATCGCCGGGGCCTACTGGCGTGGTGATGAAAAAAACAAAATGCTTACCCGTATTTACGGCGTCACTTTCCCGGCACAGAAGGACCTGGAGGAATACCTCCTTTTGCTGGAAGAGGCCAAGAAACGGGACCATCGCAAACTGGGCAAAGAGCTCGGGCTATTTGCCTTTTCAGAAAAAGTAGGCAGTGGCTTGCCTTTATGGCTACCCAGGGGCGCTATGTTGCGCCAGCGCCTGCAGGACTTCCTGCAAAATGCGCAAATGGCTACCGGCTACCTCCCGGTGATCACCCCTCATATCGGCAATATCAACCTGTATAAGACATCAGGGCATTATGAAAAATACGGCGCCGATAGTTTCCAGTCGATCAAAACGCCTCATGAAGGAGAAGAGTTTTTCCTGAAACCCATGAACTGCCCGCACCATTGCGAGATCTACAAAACCTCACCCAAGTCCTATAAAGACCTGCCGGTTCGTTTTGCAGAATTCGGTACCGTGTACCGTTATGAACAGGCCGGCGAATTACACGGGCTTACCCGTGTGCGCGGGTTTACCCAGGATGATGCGCATCTGTTCTGCCGTCCCGACCAGGTAAAGGAAGAATTTAAGAAAGTGATCGACCTGGTGTTGTACACCTTTAATTCTTTAGGTTTTACAGAATATACCGCACAGGTTTCCCTGCGGGATAAAAATAACGCTGCTAAATACATCGGCAGCGACGAAAACTGGGATAGTGCTGAAAATTCCATACGGGAAGCGGCGGCAGAAAAAGGCCTGGTTACCGTAGAGGTGGAAGGGGAAGCGGCATTTTATGGTCCTAAACTGGACTTTATGGTGCGGGATGCCCTAGGCCGTAAATGGCAGTTGGGTACCATCCAGGTGGATTACAACCTCCCGGAACGGTTTGAACTGGAATATGTGGACAGCGACAACAGCCGTAAGCGCCCCGTTATGATCCACCGTGCGCCATTCGGTTCGCTGGAACGTTTTATTGCCGTATTGCTGGAACATTGTGGGGGAAACTTACCGCTATGGTTAGCGCCTACCCAGGTAAAAGTATTGCCGATCTCTGAAAAATTCCAGCCTTATGCCCGGGAAGTGGCGCAGGAACTGAATGCGCAAAATATTCGTGCCGAGGTGGATGAACGCAATGAGAAAATTGGTAAATTGATCCGGGATACCGAGCTGGATAAAGTTCCTTACATGCTCATTATCGGGGAAAAAGAAATGAATGACAGAACAGTGGCCGTTCGCCGTCATGGCAAAGGAGATATCGGTACGCAATCTATTGCCGACTTTGCTGCTGTGGTGAAAGAAGAAGTGGATAGCCGGATAGCAAAAGCAGAATAAAGACAAGGAGGTTATTGCCCGGAAGGTGGTCAATTAAAATGCCATCTTCCATTTCTCTAATCTATTCTAAAGCCGGCATTATTGTTGTATAGTTTCCTGATCGTCCTTTTTATTGCCGCCACATTAGTACAGCTAGGCTACGCTGTACTTTTTCGTGTGGCAAAAAAGACAAGACGACCTGGGAACCCGCCTGACACACCGGTCTCCGTTATTATCTGCGCTAAAAACGAAGCCCTCAATCTTCAACAGTTTTTACCTTTGGTCTTAACCCAGGATTACCCGGACCCTCTTTTTGAAGTTGTTGTCGTAAATGACGGGTCTACTGATGCTACAGCGGCAGTACTGGCCAATTTTCAGAAAGTATATGCCCATTTAAAAATAATCACCATCCATCCGGGTAGCCCAAAAGACCTACCCGGAAAAAAATATGCATTGGCCCAAGGGATACAAGCAGCAAAACATGACCGTTTGTTACTCACTGATGCGGATTGCCGGCCTTCCTCTGCAGACTGGATCAAAGAGATGGTGCAGGTACCCGCAGGCATTGTGCTGGGGTATGGCGCTTATGAAAATCATCCCGGCCGGTTGAACAAACTGGTCCGCTGGGAAACCGTACATACCTGTATGCAATACAGCAGTTATGCCCGGGCAGGTTTCGCTTATATGGGCGTTGGGAGAAATTTATTCTATTCCAGGTCTTTATGGACAGCGGTGACTGAAGATCCTGTATTTCAAAAGACCTATTCCCAAATGCCCTCAGGAGATGATGATCTGTTGATCGCCCGCATGGCTACTAAAGCAAATACAGGAATCTGTCTCGACGCGCGGGCACATACCTTATCCCCCCCGCCCCGGAGCTGGAAGGTATGGTGGCGGCAAAAGACCCGCCATGTAAGTACCGGCAAATACTACCCTTCAAAACCCAGGCTGTTGTTAGGCATCTATGCGCTCAGCCATAGTCTTTACTGGATCCCGGGCCTGCTGATCCTGACCGGCTCCCTGGTGGCGCTGGCTACCCGCAATGAATGGGGCTCCGGGTTCTCTTTTTATAAAGAGGCCTGCTTTTGCCCGGATTCACTACGCTGGAGCATTATTGGGGTATGGGTACTATTCGTCATGCGCCTGTTGCTGTACTGGGTCATCAGCGCTGCCTGGTACCGCCGGTTAGGAGAACGGTCCTTACTTTTATTTTACCCTTTAGGCGACCTGGGATGGGCGGTGTACAATATATTTTTATCGCCCTACATCTTTTTAAAAAACAGGCAACAATGGAAATAATATCTTTGCCGCTACCTGTAGCAGGCAAATAATCCCTTGAACCACTAATTACAATTCCCAAAAAATACGGATATGGATGCAATCTTAAAATATTTTGATGATTTCAGCGAACAGCAATTGAAGCAGTTCGGGTTACTGATGGAATTATATAAGGAATGGAATGAAAAGATCAATGTGATTTCCCGGAAAGATATTGATGAGTTATATACGCACCATGTATTACATTCCTTAAGCATTGCGGCGGTCTGCCCTTTTAACCCGGGGATGAATGTGGTGGACATCGGTACAGGCGGCGGATTCCCCGGCATTCCCCTGGCTATCTTTTATCCTGAGGTCAATTTCCTGCTGGTAGATTCCATTGGTAAAAAGATAAAAGTGGTGCAGGAAGTGGTGCAGGCTACCGGGCTGAAGAATGTACGGGCCTTACATTCCCGTATGGAAAATATCCCGGCACAGGAATTTGACTTTGCGGTATCCCGGGCCGTAGCTCCTCTAAAAGACCTCTGGCAATGGGCCAGGCCTTATATTAAAAAAAGGCAAAGTACGATCCTGGCCAACGGCCTGATCTGCCTTAAAGGAGGAGACCTGGCACAGGAGATCAGCGAATCCACCCTTCGTCCGCGCCTCTGGCCGGTTAGCGACCTGTTCCCGGAACCTCATTTCAAAGATAAATATGTAGTCTGGGCAGGAAAATAAGTTCCTCAAAAAATCCCCGGACTAGCCCTGTGGCCGATGAAAATAGTGATACCTTCGCTTTGAGATACAGTGGTCCGTCCCTGTTGCCAAAATGGTAATCCCAGGCAACCCCGTTTTAACAATGATCCAACAGCAATGAATCATGTCTTACTCCATAGAAATTAAAGACCTCTGCAAACATTATCCCGGAGCAGAAAACATTGCACTGCAGGGGCTCTCCCTTTCTTTCCCGAAAGGGATCATTGCCGGCTTGCTGGGTCCGAACGGAGCAGGTAAAACCACTACTATTTCCATCCTTTGCGGCCTGGTCCGCCAGGACAGCGGCAGCGCCCGAGTACTGGACTGCGACAGCAGCAGGGATATCCTGGAGATCAAACAGAGGATCGGGGTAGTGACCCAGCAGATCGCCCTGTATCCGCAACTCTCAGCATTGGAAAACCTGGAGTATATCGGCCGTTTGTACCGTATTCCCAAGACAAAGCTGCAACAAAAAACAACCTTGCTCCTGGAGCAATTCGGCCTGACTGCCAATGCACATAAACGTATCCACCAATACAGCGGGGGGATGAAACGCAGGGCCAATATTATCGCGGGACTGCTGCATGAACCGGAATTATTGATCCTGGATGAGCCCACGGCCGGGGTAGATGTACAATC
>CAZFKK010000061.1:2817-7489 GCA_964519735.1 uncultured Taibaiella sp. | reverse complement strand
TTATACATCCCACCTGCTGGAAGAGGCCGAACGCATCTGCCATGAGGTGGCTATTATTGACGAAGGCAGGTTAATTGCCCAGAACTCCCCGGGGCACCTGGTGCAGCAGGCAGAAGGTTGCCAGAACCTCGAAGAGGTTTTTTTACATTATACCGGGAGAACCGTAAGAGAATAATAACCTAGAACAAATTAATACTATTGAGCCTCGTAAAAAAGAAGATCCAACGCATTTTAATTCCTGTTTTCTCCAAAATGGACCGGTTCATCCTGCCAGGCACCGGGGGAGCTTCCGTATATGACATTGGCGGCGCTTTCCTAAAAAGTATTAAAGACATCCGGCTGGCAGAACGTGCTGCCGCTATTTCTTTTAATTTCCTGATGGCCATCCCGCCTACCCTTATTTTCCTGTTTTCACTGGTCCCCTTTTTACCGCTTGATTCCGTACAGGATACTATTTTACATAACCTGAAGTTACTCGCCCCCAATGAAAAATTATTTGCCAGCGCCGAGTCCGTTGTCCTCGACTTCATGCAAACCAAGAGAAGGGAATTGCTGTCCTTTGGTTTCCTGATCACCATATTTGTATCCTCCAATGGTATGATGGGCCTGCTCCGCAGCTTTGACCGGGATTCTCCTTTGCTGGTTAAGCGAAGCGGGATGAAACGGAGGGGAAAAGCCATCAAACTGACCCTGATCATCATGTTCGTCCTTTTGTTGTCTATCTCCCTGCTGATCCTTCAATCCAATATCCTTGATAAATATTTTATTCCTCATATCGGGCATTCTCCTGTGATTAAAATCATCAGCTGGATCAGCCTGGTCTTCATTGTGTATATCACTATTTGCATCATCTATAAATACGGCCCTTCTTTCAAGGACCGCTTCCGCTTCTTTTCTACCGGGGCGCTCCTTACTACCCTGTCTTTTTTCGCCGTATCCTATGGTTTTTTCTATGTAGCGAACCATTTCTTACATTACAATAAAGTCTATGGTTCTATCGGTTCTTTACTGATGTTTATGGCCTGGATGTTTATTATCTCCATCATTATGCTGGTCGGGTTCGAGATCAACCTGTCCATCCTGATGTACCGGAAGCATAAAAAGGGTCAAGAACAGATTTAAAATTCCCATTTTGGGAATTTTCACTATCTTTGTATCAACGAAATCAGAAAAATTGAGGGTAATTGCAAAGAAAATATTACGTGAGTTTTGGGAAACGCATGTCGACTGTGCGCAACAATTAAAATCCTGGTATCAGGAAGCGAACATAGCAACCTGGCAAAACCTAAACGATTTAAAAGCTAATTACCCCAGTGCAAGTATTTTGAGTAACAATAGAGTGTGCTTCAACATTAAAGGAAATAGTTACAGGCTAATAGTTAAAATAAATTTCGATTATCAAATGATTTGGATCAGGTTTATTGGAACGCATGCGGAATATGATAAAATAGACGCAAATAAAATTTAAAGAATCATGAAATTGAAACCCATAAAAACAGAAAGTGACTATATTCAAGCTATCGCAAGACTTGAAGTAATATTTGATGCCAAAAAAGACACTAAAGAGGGAGATGAATTAGAAATTTTGGGAATTTTTATAGAGAAATATGAACAAGAGAACTTTCCCATTGAAATGCCTGACCCCATTGAAGCTATTAAATTTAGAATGGAACAATTGGATTACAATCAGAATGATTTGGCCAGGCTGATTGGGCTAAAAAGCAGAGCTAGTGAAATCCTGAATAAAAAGAGAAAGCTTTCGTTGGATATGATTAGAAAATTAAGTAAATCATTGCATATACCATCAGATGTATTGATACAGTCCTACTAGGAAAGCCTCCCAAAGTTCTTAAGTTGTTACCATGCACAGGGTCAGCTGTCGCATCCTTATATTAACACCCCTTTCAAACAATAAGCCCGGCAGCAGGATTTTTATTTCGTAATTTTCCACTTTAAAAATCCAGAATTCTTATGAAAAAGTTAATCGCATTCACCTTATCCGGCATGTTGGCCTTCGGCGTTTATGCCCAGCAGCCTGCAGCCGCTAAACTGGCTATAGGATCCGCCTTGCCTGAAACAGGTTACCAAACGACTGATGTCCTTTCCGGGAAAACCTATACGCTCCAAGAGCTGAAAACCAAAAATGGTTTGTTGGTGATCTTCACCTGTAATACCTGTCCCTTTGTACTTAAAAATAGCAACCGTACCCGGGAAATACTGGATGTGGCACAGGATGAGGGCATCGGGGTCATGATGGTCAATGCTAATGAAGCGCAGCGGGACGGCGCGGATTCCAAAGCACAGATGAAAGCTTTTGCCGAGGAACATGATTATCCCAATTATGTGATCGATGCCGGCTCCGCATTAGCCGATGCCTTTCATGCCCAGCATACCCCCCAGGTTTTCCTGTTTGACGGCCAGGGGCTCCTGGTTTATGAAGGAGCCATGGATGACAGTCCGGCCAATCCTGAAGCGGCCAAAAAGATCTACCTTAAAGATGCCATGGAGCACATGGTGGCCGGTGAAGCCATCAATCCCAACCAAACCAAATCTTTAGGTTGCAGTATCAAAAGAGTGAAGAAATAAGAAGCAACAGGGTTAGCCTAAGGTAGTATTAATATACGTGCAGGGATGTGGACTTTGAAGCCCACATCCCTGCGCTATTTAGGGGCACTCCCGCTACACTACAGTAAGCAAGGCAAAAGTATAAGAGAACCTGGCACTTTCCGGCACCATCAGGAATACCTGCTCTCCTTTTTTCAGCTTGTGCTCATTCAACAATTCTTCCATCATAAAATAAGGGGAAGCAGCGCCTACGTTGCCCAAACGGGAAAGGTTGGTGTACCAGATGTCCAGGGGTATTTCAATCCCTCTCCTGTTCAGTTCTTCATGGATCTTTGCCCGGAAGAACTCGGAGGAAAGGTGCGGCAGGAACCACTGTACATTTTTGGGATTGAAATTCCGTTTCTTCATAACGGTCTCCAGGAAGTCCACCCCAAGGGATACGATATGTTCACCCAGCAAACGGGTATCCTGCTTTAAGGCAAAAACGCTGTCCGTCAACCATGCACCGGTGGGCATATCATTATAGCCTGTCAACCGGGAGCCTTCCTTGACCGCTCCTGCATACATACAGGTTTCTATAGAGCCGGCAAACGAGGTCATATCGATCCACTCCACTTTTAACGAAAGGCCTTCTTCATTAGGTTTATCCTGGAATAAGGCAGCGCCCGCGCCATCACTCAGCATCCAGCGTAAAAAATCTTTTTCAAAGGCGATGTATCCATTCTCTTCCAACTCTTTTGACCTATCCAGTTCACTGGTAAAACGATCTGCGGTCAGGAAACCCGACATACGCTCGGAGCCGGTAGCTACAGCATGAGACACTTCTCCGGCTGCCACAGAAAGGTAAGCGTATTTAAAGGCTTGCATCCCTGTATTGCAGGCTCCTGAAAAGGAGGAGATCTCTACCGGCGGAATGCCCAGTTCACCATGTACCATAGCCGCGTGAGAGGGCAGGGTCTGATCAGGCGAGGTGGAGCCGCAGGCCAGAAGCTGTACCTGTCTTAACTCCGTATCATCCTTAAATAAAGCTTTGATCGCATTCGCTGTTAATTGTGCATTGGTCAGTGATTCCCGGCCTTCACGGAACGCATAATACCGGGTTTTGATACCATTATTGCGTAAAATAAGGGAACGTATCTTTGAAGGCTTACCATCTACCCTGCCTAATATGGATTCCATCTCCTCGTTACTGACCGGTTCATAGGGCATAAATTTGGATAACCGGTTGATATACACTTCTTGCATTATAAATTCAGGGTCTTTAGGTACTGTTCAAATCTTCGCCTCAAATAAAACAAAAATTTTCCAGAATACAGTCAAATAATGGAATGATCCAGGCAGCAAAGATAAGACAAAGCTGTAAATACCTCGTTAATTGACTGTCTTTACCTGTTTCAGATAGTCCTCTGCCATTTTTTTATAATAAGGTTTCAGCGCAGGTGGCACTGTTTTATACAATTCCATCAATGCCTGCCGGTTTTGCAATTGCTGCTGCAGTTCCGGGGGCATTGGCCTTTGTTCGTCCTTACCTGTGTTGGCACTACGTTTATTATCTTCTTCCTGGTCCCGTATGGATTTTTCGGCTTCCAGCAAGCGGGTCATGATCTCTTTTTGCCGTTGCAACAATTCGGAATGGAACTTGCGATGCACCATATCCGTTTCATTCTTGTCCATTTGCTCCTGGATAGCCTGCAACTCCCTGGAATTTCCATTCATGCCCTTGCTGTTCAGCAAGCTGGACAATTCCTGTATCTTCCTGCGCAGGGCGGCCTGCTCCTGGGCCATCCGGGCGATCTGTTCTGCAGTCCCATCGGATCCCCCGGAGGCGCCGCTGCCGTCTTGGGTACCTCCCTGCTGGCCGTCTTTTCCACTTTTGCCTTGCCCGGGACCTTGCTGCATCCCGCTACCCAGCTTTTGCTGACCGGTAATGATATCCTTCATCATTTGCCCGGCATTGCCCTGTCCCGGTTTGGGATTGGCCCCTCCCGGCGTACTGCAACTGCCATTTCCGGGATTTTGTGCCTGCGCCTGCATTTGCAACAGGTTTTCCAGCATTTCATTGAGCAATAAGGCCAGGTTATTGGTACTGGTCATTGCATATTGCTGG
>CAZFKK010000061.1:1842-2807 GCA_964519735.1 uncultured Taibaiella sp. | reverse complement strand
GGCGGGTGACCGCTTCCGGGATCCTGCGGTCGCCCAGGGCCTTCACGGTTTGATCCAGGCTCATTTCCAGGTCTGAGGTTTCTTTATTGATCGTTGCCGCGATCTTAAAAATACGCTTGCTCAATGCATACAAACTATCCTTCACCATCCGGGCGTTACCCCGGAGACGGTTTTGTTCCCGGGCATTGGCTACATAGTTGACGCTATTGGCCGGCGTTCTTTTCACCTTATTCATCAGTTGCTCCTGGTCGAAAGACAAGCGGATCAGGTTCGTGAGTAATTGACGGGTGGCTTTAATGTCCAGCTCTATCTGCTCCGCACCGCCATTCTGAGCCATTTGCCGCATGGAAGCAGCCATCTGCTGCAGATTTTGCTGCGCTTTACTTTGTGCCTGGCTGGCCTTTTGCTGCTGCCCCTTGTCCAATTGCTCGCCGCTTTCACTCATTTGCTGATCTGCCTGTTTGCCCTGTTCTTTAGGCTCCTCCAACTTTTCCGGCTGCTGCTGCTCTTTATTCAGCGCATCCGCATCCTTCATATCCTGCTGCAACACATTTTTCAGCTCTTTCTGAATATCCTGCTGATCCTTTAAAAGCTGTTGGTTATCCTTACGCTGACTTTCCGTATTTTCCTTAAGCTGTCCCTCCCTTTGTGCCAGGTCGTCCAGCTTATTGGCCATATCTTCCAGTTTCATCTGCAATTCCAGTTTCTTCATTAACTCCCGGATACGTTCCATGTCCATGTTGAACAGCTTGTTCTGCTGTTCCATTTCTTGCATCTTCTGGAAAGCATTATCCTTATTTAATTGCTGCATCAGCTCCTGTAACTTCTTCATTTGCTCCGCCATTTCCTTATTCAGCAGGTTGTCCAACTGTTGTTGCAGGGCCTCTTGTTTTTCCTTGATCTCCTCACTGTAATTTTTCTGAGCACTTTGCTTCCGTTGCTCTTCAAATCTTTTCTTAGCCGCT
>CAZFKK010000061.1:1126-1832 GCA_964519735.1 uncultured Taibaiella sp. | reverse complement strand
GCCGCTGCCAGTTGGTTGCGTAATTGCTCCTGTTTTTCGGCCAGCGCTTTCAGGTTTTGCTGCTTTTCCCAGCTTATATTTTCGGATTGCAATAACTGGTTTTGCATTTCCTTCATGTCCTCCTGCATCTTACGGGCCTGGTCCATACCCGAGCTCAGGCCCTGGCTGATCTGCCGTGCATTCTGGTCCATGACGGAATCTATTTCGTCCCTGCTGTACATGCGATAGCTGTATACATCGCTACGACTGCTTTTGCTACCATTGACGGCATCATTATCCCATACCTCCACATAATAGTTTACCTGCTGACCGGGTTGAAGATCGAGGCTCCCCAGGTCCACATAATGCTGAAAGGACTGCACTTTACCTTTAGATAAGGGCAAAGCCGTATTTTTCCGGGACAGCACCTGTTGCCGGCTATCCGCTATTTCGTAATGAAAAAAAATGCGGCTCAGCCCGTAATCATCGCTGGCATTGCCCATAAGCAGCACCTGCTGCCCCGAAACACTATCCTGCATTTGCTGCACCATCACCTGCGGATGCATATCCGGGATCACCTGTACCTGGTACCGGAAGGAATCGGCCCTGCCTATTTCCGTATTGGACAGGAAAATAGTGTAAACAGTATCCTTAATAAAACGAGCCTCCCCCGACCAGCGATTCTTCCCTTCCTGGTGCGCAGGCCCCTGTGACCCTGCTGCACCAG
>CAZFKK010000061.1:0-1116 GCA_964519735.1 uncultured Taibaiella sp. | reverse complement strand
TACGCTTTGATCCCCCAGGCTCTGCAGGTGTTCCGGGGGCTTTCCGGTATAGGCGGGATAGGTGATCGCTACTTCAAAAGATTGCAACTGTGGCTTTTCCAGCACTGCCAGTTGATAAGGCGCAGAGGTAACCTCTACTGCGGTCAGGCGAAAATCTATCGCCCGCGCTACCCTGGGGAAGGTATAACGGAAATGGGTTTTGCTTACCTGCTCCATCTCCAGTTGCTCCTTGCCCACCTGGACATATACTTTGTCCGGTAACTTATCGCCCAGTATCTCGGCCTCCAGTGTAAAATCGCCGTATAACGGTACCCGCAGGTCTTTGTTTTTAAGCTCAAAAGCGAAAGGTGCCGGCGGGGCAAAGTTCTTCGCCGGCTGCAGGAGCCTCGACGAAGCCTCTCTGAATATTACAGGTGCAGCGAACAGGATAAACACCCCGATTAATAAGGGAGGTAATACATAAGGCAGGTACTTCCTGTTTTTGCCCAGGTCGATAGCTTGGGTAAAAGGCACCAGGGCGATCTGGGCAGACTTCTGCCGGATACTGGCATCTATGAGTTCGCGGCTTTCGCTGCCCTGGCTATTTTGATTTAACTGCAGTACATTCAACAGTTTGTCCTGAACTTCCGGAAAATGTTGCCCGATAATCCCTGCGGCCTGTTCATGGGAGATTAGCTTACCCAGCCGCTGCATCTTCAATAAAGGAAAGATCACCCAGGTGATCAGCGTATAAGTGCCTGCAGTGATCAATAAAACCAGGAGGGTTATTTTAACCCATGCCGGGAAATAAAGATAATATTCGCCTACAGTAGCCAATAGCAGGTAAGCCAGCAGGCAGGCGATAAAAATCAGTCCTCCGCGCAATAACCGGTTGGCGTAAAATTTCCTGATGAAAGCATCTAATCGATTGATAAGAAGATCGTAATTATTCATATAGCCGTGTTCCCTTGTTGCCCCTCTGCATTTGTCCAGCGAAAGTACTAGAATTTAATATATATCGAATCGGTCGTAATGACATTGCTCTTATTGCCTGCCCTGTCTATGATGTAAATAGCGTATTGCAGGGTATCCCCTCCCAGGTCCATCCGGGCCGAATCCAGGGGATTCGGAGAAAAA
>CAZFKK010000060.1:9975-12545 GCA_964519735.1 uncultured Taibaiella sp. | reverse complement strand
TATAGTCGCATCTATCAAGGCCAGATGGCCCTTATGCAAAGCACCCATTGTCGGGACGAAACCCAGCGTTTTTCCGTCATCCCTAACCATTTGCAAGTGACGTTTCAGATCCGCTTCCTTTTGAAATATCAACATTGAAAACCCTTTTAATTATTAAGAATAGCAGCCACAAAGATCCATACAACTATCTTCCATCAGATATATTGTTTAATTTTCGTACCTTTGCCGCCAAACCTACGTGAAATTGACGGATTTTACGCAATTCCGGGCAGATCTTTTTGAACAAAGATAAAACATACATATCTGAATTAAATCACATCTACAAAACAGCAAACCGGTATCCGTGCCCTGCAAATCCAAAGAAGCAAGCACTACTAACATTCTCAGAAACAATCACTCTCGTTCATGTCTATACAAAACAAAAAGCGCATACTTATCATTACCAATGAGCTTTCACCTTATCTTGAACTCACAGATTTTGCATCTATTTTAAACAAGCTTTCTGTTAAAACATTTGATGCGGGCATGGAAATCCGCATTATTATGCCTCGCTTTGGCACGATCAATGAACGTCGTCATCGGCTACACGAAGTAGTACGCCTTTCGGGAATCAATATTGTGGTAGACAAAGAAGACCATCCCCTGCTGATCAAAGTAGCTTCACTTCCCAATGCCCGGTTGCAGGTATATTTTATGGATAATGAAGACTTTTTTAAACGTAAGTTTATTTTCCGTGACGAGCATGAGCACTTTTTTGAGGATAATGTAGAACGTTTTATCTTTTTCTGTAAAAGTGCTTTAGAGATTGTAAAAAAATTCGGATGGCCCCCTGATGTGATTCATTGTCATGGCTGGATGTCTTCATTAGTTCCTCTTTTCCTGAAAACTGCCTATAAGAAAGAACCTGTATTTGTCCATTCCAAAACCGTATTTACCGCTCAAAATACGCAATTCAAGGAATCATTGGGACCTGATTTTATAAAAATGGTGACGCAAAGTGTTAATCTTAAAGATAAAGAGCTGGAAGCTTATAATAAAAATGACAACGAAGCGTTAATTTACGGTGCATGTAAATTTGCTGATGTCGTAATACATGGCGAAGAAAACCTGCCCCAAAAAATAACCGATGAATTTAAGGATGGAAAAGGCAAAACAGTAATCCCCTATAATGAAGATTGGATGGAAAATGTAGACCCTCTATTAGAACTATATCAAAGCCTTGCCCAGGATTAGACCTACTTATAAATAATTAAAAATCGACCTTAATTGAAAACCATATTTCCCAGTAGATTGAAAGCCTTTACGCTATGTGCAGGCTTTTTTTCATTAATCGGCTGCAAAGAAAGAAGCCTGACGGCACCGGATCTCATACCGGACGTGGACAATATACATACCTTTGAAATAACGGATTTTGCTTTTTCATTGCACAATGCTTATAAGGACAGTTTGCAAACCAATGACTATAGCTATATGGTAGCCGGTTTGGGCAGTATTCAGAATGACCCGTTTTTCGGCAATACCAACTCGGGCATCTTTTTACAATTTGTGCCTCCTACGGAAAATTTTTCGTTTCCTGCCGGATATACCGTTGACTCTGCGGTACTGTCTCTACCCTATTTTTCCTATGTCTATGGCAATAATGACTCTGTCAATAACCTGCAACACATAAAGGTGCATCGCATTACCGGGGATTTCAAGAAAGAAGAAGGCTTAAACTATTACAGCTTTCAGAGTTTTGCCTTTGACAATAATACCTTAGGCAGCCGCAGTTTTAACTTAAGCGCCCTTAAAGATACGGTGGCACTCCCCACCGGCGACTCCCTTACCGGACAGCTAAGGATAAGATTGAATGATCAATTAGCCAATTTATTGGTTGCTGAAACGGACAACAGCCATTTTGCATCCAGCACGTCGTTCCTGGAATATTTCAAAGGCTTATGCCTGCTTCCGGATACCACCAGAATACAGCAAAGCATTGTTTACTTCAGGCTTGACGGTCCGTCGCTATTGTCCTCTGCAAGAATTGATTTCCATTTACACAATAGCGAAGATAATTTTCGCCTGGTTTCCTTCCCTTTCAACAGTAATGTATCGGCCTTCTATAACAGGATATTCCGTAATTATTCCGGGAAGCCGGCGACACAATTTATAAATAGCAACCGGATACAGGATTCCATAGTCATCCAGTCCTATCCCGGCTTCTATACCGACATTACGATTAAGAATATTGACCATATTCCACCATCGGTAATCAATAAAGCGCAACTGATCCTGACTGTATTGCCGGTAGGCGCAGACAATATCTTCCAATTGCCCATCCAGTTGCTGGCAGAAGGCATTTATGAAGACAGCAGTACTTATATTATCGCAGATATGATAGGAGGAACCTCTTCAGAGCTGTTTAATTTCTTTGATGGCAAACCGAAAAAGGTGACTATTGACGGGAATGAATATAACCAGTATATTTTAAACATTCCCAGGGAGTTGGAAAAGGCTGTTGCTGAACGGAAAAGTGAGTTAAAACTACGCATTAGCTCCTCGATCAGCTATCCGGGGGCCTTCCGGATGGT
>CAZFKK010000060.1:0-9965 GCA_964519735.1 uncultured Taibaiella sp. | reverse complement strand
GCAGCAGGTGCAGGTGGTGCGGCAAACACCAGGATCCGGTTTAACGTAATTTACACTAAGTAAAACAATAATTATATATGTGTGGCATTGTTGCTTATATAGGTCCTAAAGAAGCCTATCCGATCCTGATCAAAGGCTTGCAGCGCCTGGAATACAGAGGCTATGACAGTGCAGGTGTGGTCATGCTTCAGGGTGATTTCAATCTTTACAAAAAAGCAGGTAAGGTAAGTGAATTACTTCGCTTCTCTGCGAACAAGGATATCAGCGGATCGATCGGTATCGGCCATACCCGATGGGCCACTCATGGTGTGCCTAATGATACCAATGCCCATCCTCATGTATCCAACTCCGGCAACCTGGCTTTAGTACATAATGGAATTATTGAAAACTATGCCGCACTGAAAAAACAACTTCAAAAACGGGGATACACCTTCCAATCGGAGACCGATACAGAGGTATTGGTGAACCTTATTGAGGAAGTACAAAAGAATGAAGCTATTCCCCTGGAAGATGCTATACGCCTTGCCCTCAACGAGGTTATAGGAGCCTATGCTATCGTCGTATTAGACAAGCGTAATCCGGATACTCTGGTAGCCGCCCGTAAAGGCAGCCCACTGGTGGTGGGTGTGGGCAAGGAAGAATTTTTTCTTGCCTCAGACGCCTCCCCTATCATAGAATATACAAAAAATGTAGTTTACCTGGATGACCAGGAATATGTTGTAGTTACCCGTGGTGGCAAAATGCAGGTAAAAACATTGGGAAATATAGAAAAGACAGCATTTATTGAGGAACTGGAAATGGATCTTGAGGCAATCGAAAAGGGAGGCTTCGAACATTTTATGCTTAAAGAAATATACGAACAGCCTAAGGTTATTGCTGATGCCGTACGCGGAAGAATGAATGCGACGGAAGGCTGGATAAAGCTGGGGGGCGTATCAGAATATATCAACCGGATCAATCAAGCCAAACGATTTATTATCACGGCATGTGGCACCTCCTATCATGCCGGCCTGCTCGGTGAATACCTGATAGAAGAGTTGGCAAGGGTGCCTGTAGAAGTAGAATATGCATCTGAATTCCGCTATCGTAATCCTATTATTACGGAGAATGATGTGGTCCTGGCAATTTCCCAATCAGGAGAAACAGCAGATACATTAGCGGCCATCGGGCTTGCCAAAGACCGCCAGGCATTGATTTATGGTATATGTAATGTGATCGGCTCCTCTATTGCACGGGCCACCCATGCCGGTTCTTATACCCATGCCGGACCAGAGATCGGCGTGGCTTCTACCAAAGCATTCTCAACACAAGTGGTTATCCTGACCCTTTTGGCTTTACAAATAGCCCAACATAAAGGGTCGATCTCTACTTCCTACCTGATGCAGATTCTTTTTGAGCTGGAAAATATTCCTAAGAAAATAGAACAGACCTTAAAACTGGATGCACAGATCAAAGAACTGGCTGCTCTATTTAAAGATGCCGGCAATTTTCTATACCTGGGACGCGGCGTCAACTTTCCTGTAGCCCTGGAAGGCGCTTTAAAACTAAAAGAAATCTCTTATATCCATGCAGAAGGATACCCTGCAGCAGAGATGAAACATGGCCCTATCGCATTAATTGACGAACACATGCCGGTAGTCGTGCTGGCCACCAATGAAAGCGCTCATGACAAAATAGTATCCAACATCCAGGAAGTGAAAGCAAGGAAAGGAAGGGTAATCGCTATAGTCAATGAAGGAGATACGGAAATAGCCTCCCTGGCGGATTATACCATAGAAATACCGGCTACGGAAGAAATCCTGAGCCCGCTGCTTACCGTTATTCCTTTACAATTGCTCTCCTATCATATTGCGTTAATGAGAGGCGCCAACGTTGATCAACCCAGGAACCTGGCAAAATCAGTTACGGTAGAATAGTATCTGGCACACGTGAGAACACGTGCGCCAGCCATTAGTAAGATAAAACAGAACTTACAGCCGTATTTTTGCCGGTATGGAAAAATATTTTTACTTATTTTAATCATTTAATTACTTTTTTTGTTACCTTTGCACTCCCAAATTAATTATCATGCCAAAAGTTAAAACACATTCAAGAGCTAAAAAAACGTTTACTGTAAGCGCCAATGGCAAGATCCGTCGTCGCAAGGCTTTCAGAAAACATCTTTTAACTAAAAAGTCCGCTAAACGCAGACGCAGGCTTGATGGTTCCGTATTTTTACACGCTGCAAATGTACCTTTGGTAAAGCGTATGTTGAACCTGCGCTAATTGCATAGCCGTTCAATAAACATTCAAATTAACCAGTAATAAATTATATAATAATATAAATTATGCCACGTTCAGTCAATGCCGTTGCCTCCCGTGCAAGAAGAAAGAAAATCCTGAAACAATCCAAGGGATTCTACGGTAAACGCAAAAATGTATACACCGTAGCCAAGAATGTTCTGGAAAAAGGCTTAGGCTACAAATATGTAGGTCGTAAACTGAAAAAACGCGATTACCGTACTTTGTGGATAGCCCGTATTAATGCAGCTGTTCGTGAAGAAGGATTAAGCTATTCTGTTTTCATGCATAAGTTGACAGAGCAAGGAATAGACCTTAACCGTAAGGTTCTTGCAGACCTGGCAATGAATGAGCCCGAAAGTTTCAAGAAATTAGTAGCTGGTTTAAAATAATCTTACCCATATAACATTTATAGGCTTTTCCCTATTTCAAAAAATATACCGATGGAAGCTATTGCATTTGTACACGAACAATTAAACACTAAAAAAGAGATGCCTGTGTTTAAAGCAGGTGATAATATCACAGTTAACTACAGAATTGTTGAAGGCGCTAAAGAACGTATTCAATCCTTCAAGGGTGATGTTATTAAATGTCAGGGTGAAGGTGCTACAAAATCGTTCACTGTTCGTAAGATATCTGACGGCGTAGGAGTAGAACGTTTATTCCCGCTTTTCTCTCCCAACATTGAGTCTATTGTTGTGAACAAAAGAGGTCGTGTACGTCGCGCTAAGATCTATTATCAACGGGAGCGCTTTGGTAAATCTTCCCGTATCCAGGAAAAGAAAAGAACCAGCAGCGCTACACCTAAGTAATTGTAGCCTTATACAATTCTTCTTAATATTGATAAACCTCATGAAGCCAATTCATGGGGTTTATTGTTATGCACTCAACCTGAAGAGAGTTCCATCGTTCCTTTCCTTGAGGCACTGAATAAACACAATACCACCACTGAGACCTGTGTGTCCCTCCCTATCTATTCCAGCAAACTGGCAGGAGCCAACAATACTACGTGGCGTGATTCTTTTTCTGGTTAGCGCCATTGGGGTATGTGAAGGTGGAGAAGAAAAGAAGTTCAAAGCCGCCATTGGGCTGTAACAGGCCTGGCAACACTGTTAAATGCCTAAGAGGTTCTCCAATGCCAAAAATATCTTGTTTGACGCCTGATCGACGATCTTGGAGACCCGGAGCTTTAGTATAACATAAGCCATGGATAAAGAAGAATAAAAGAAAATTCCGCCGGACCCAAAGCATAGAAGATCCTATTAGCCGATCACAAAGCACACAAAAACCGATAGAAGCCCTGAGATCAAGGCTTCTATCGGTAAAAAATTGACTCCCAAATAATTAAGCTAAAGCAGAGATTCTTTTAGCTAATTGGGATTTTAAATTACTTGCTTTATTTTTATGAATGACATTACGCTTAGCTAATTTGTCAATCATGGACACCACTTTAGGTAATTGAGCTTCAGCCGTCTCTTTCTCCGTTAATTTAAGCACTTCACGAATAGCGTTACGGGTCGTTTTTCCATAGTAACGATTACGATCACGACGTTTAAGGTTTTGACGGGCGTCCTTTTTGGTAGCTTTATGATTTGCCATTTTTTCTTATTATTCTTTTAATCGTTTTAATTTCAGGAGTGCAAAGGTATGAAAAACTTTTTAATTCCTGGTATTTTATTTATTACATTTTAGCAGAAGTTCTTTCGAGATAATCTTTCTTCTCGATAAAAGTATCCAGCTTTTCTTTAGGGATCCTGAAATTATAAGTACTACCTTCTTTATAAGTATCTATATAATCAAAATAATCGTAATTCCACCTTCCCAATTTCCGGCGGTCCACAGACAATACATTACAAACCAATTCCAGGTCCAGCGGTTTGGAAATTCTTACAATAGCCATAGTCTTCACTTCCTCTTCGCTGAATTTAGATAAGAGCGGATGGCTGAATTTTGCACTTTTCGCGCCTTTAGCGCCCATATTGCTGCTGAGCAGAGACCAGTCGAAATCCGATGGCAATCCCGGCTCTATAAAATGATTCAATCGTTCCATAATCGTCGCCGTAGCTACGAATGCCATAACATGGTTTTGTGTTTCCTTGGGCAGGTAACTTTTAATGGACCAGAAATCACTTTTGCCTGTACGTTTGATGGCATTTACCACGGGACGTGGGCCGCTGTTATAGGCAGCTACCACTAGCAGCCAATCGTCTAATTGATCATATAAATAGCTCAGGTATTTTGCTGCAGCATGCGTGGATTTGTGAAGATCTGTACGGTCATCCTGGCGCTTATTTACAGTAAGCCCCATCATACGGGCTGTAGTGGCCATAAACTGCCAGTATCCGCGTGCGCCAACAGGAGATAGCGCATTTTTATTCAAGGCAGATTCTATAACAGCAAGGTATTTTAACTCTTCCGGGATGGAATGCGTATTGAGTATTCTATCTATTGTTTTAAAGGTACCATCGGCCCGACCATTGACCACTCTTAATGTACGATTATTGGAATTCATGTATTTCTTCACATAATCCATCATATAAGCGTTCATAGTACCGAAATAATCTGTTTCACCAGCTAAAGGAACAGGCTTAAACTTGTCATTTTCAACGATGATTCTTGGCGTTGGCCCGGATTTATTTAAAGAAGCTGTTTTGGATGCATCAACAGAGGACTCTTTAACCGTTTTCGGTAAAGCTCCCATTGGAACAGTACCTTTATTGGACTTATCTCCCGAGCCTCCTTTGGACAATGCCACACTGCTATCGATGATGACCACTTTGGTATTGGCTGCAATAATTACCTCTTCGTTCCTGTTCACCAGAGCTAATTGCTTCTCCTCATTGGAAACCTTAGGCCCCTGGGCCAGCAGGTTAAGAGGTAATATCGTTATTGCTACACAGAAAAATTTTTTCCACTGCATGAGCTAATCGCTGTTTTATTCGGTTACGCATGCAGCCGGAATCTAAAAAACCGGCCGTTTAAAAATTATATTGACATTTCAATCTTAACATTGGAATCATAAAACCCAACAGGGTTTAAGCATTGAATTATAAATAATCTCAATGTGGCAATTTACTTTCTTACAAGAAGAAAGCAATAAAAAAGCCCTTGACTAAACGCTCTTTTGTTGGCTGGAGGAAGTTGTATTTGAGGAAGAATTATTATCTTTAATTCCCGATTCTATATCTTTCTTAACACCATCTCTGGCTTCATTAAACTCCCGGATACCTTTTCCGATACCCTTGGCCAGCTCTGGTATTTTCCGACCACCAAAGAGTATAATCACCGCCAGCACAATCCACAACCACTCCATACCACTTGGCGGAGAAAGCAACACTACCGGGTTCATTGATAAAATTGACATTAGAAATTTATTTTAAATTATGACTAGAATGAAACAAAAGTAATCATTTTGATTTAAACCCGTTTCACTTTTGTACTTTTTAACGGTAAAGAAACCCCCAAAGAAGACCGAAATCCTTACTTTTTTTATACCTAAAACAATTTTCTATTTCATAATTAAGTTTCCAATTAAGCGTAACACTATGGTAAATTTGAAATTAATACTTACTTTTACGACAATGTTACAACGCTGTCACCAGGATCAGGTCAGCGATTAACCTCGCTAAATATAATTCATCCCCCTGTTTATCACCATTGTAAAAAATCACCATGAAATCAACCAAACCCTGTTTATGGGCGACTTTTATCTGCTTTTTTATTTTCAAAACCGGCTCTGCTCAATTCCAGAACCTCATTAATAATGACTCGTTAATGAAGGTCTACTTAGCAAAAGAAAAATTTGCCATCGATTCTACCGCACAGGCTATTGTCCTTTTTGAAAAAGCTCTTTTTGACGTCCAGGGAAAATATAAAATTGAAAGATTGGTCAAGATCCTGGATCAGAATGCCATCAATGATTTTGCAGTTGTCCATATCAATAAGGGCAATCACTCCTTACTCAGGAGGTTAAAGTCTGTCACTTATAACCTGGAACATGGTGAAATAAATGCCCAGACCTTTGAAAAAGAAGACCTTTTAAAAGAAAAAATCACAGAGGATATTTCTTTATCCAAATTCAATATTCCTTCCATTAAGACGGGTTCCATCATTTACTATACCTATACCCTTGAATTTCCTGATGCCAGGTTTCCACCTGATTGGTATTTTCAGGGAAAATATCATAAAATTCATTCTGAATTTGAGGCTTACCTTCCCGGTGTTTTATTATACAAAATCCTTGAACGGGTGAATGTGCCGCTCAAAACGGTAACCCGAAAATCCGAATTAGAAACCTGTGAAGCTTGTGCCTATATAGAGCCGCAGGTTGAAAGCAAAACGGCCCATAATATCTGGATTAGAAAAAATGTACCGGCATTCCGGGAGGAACCTTTTATGAGTAATGAACTCAATTACCTCGAGCGCATTAAGATACACGGCTATGCTGTTTCCTCCAGCGGCTACACCTTCAATATCAAGCATAGCTGGGATGAAATATCTGAAAGGGATTATTATAAAAACAAGTATTGGGTAGGACAAACATTTGAGGGGAATGCCTTCTTGAAAAACAAAGTAAAAAGCTTAACCGCTGATCAAACAGGGAAAATGGATAAAGCTATTGCTATTTTTAATTTTGTAAGAGACAGCTTTAAGGTAAAAGAAATGGTAAATGCCTCGTATCAATTTTCACTAAAACAAATTTTTAATGAAAAAACAGGATCACGGGCAGGCATCAATTTGATCCTGGTGGCTATGCTCCTTAAAGAAGGATTACAAAGTGACCCTGTATTGTTAAGTACCAGATCAAATGAAAAGCTGAATCATTTTTATCCGGAGCCGGATGACATTGACCTGATTGCTGCTCGTGTAAATATCGACGGTAAATATTATTACCTGGATGCTACCCATAAATATCTTCCCTTTGGCCTGCTGGAACCGAACTGTTACAATGGATATGCAAGAATTGTCAATGAGAAAGGAGCCGCCGTTCAATTAGTACCTGATAGCCTCTTAGATAAAAGTACAATCATAGTTTCTCTTTCGCCTTCCTCAGTTGAAGGTAAGATGAACTTAAAAATAACCCAAAAGCTGGGCCTTATTTCAAGTATGGGCTACCGGATGAAATGGAAGAATGATACCGCTGAAATAAGGAAACAGATTATAACTCAATTAAAGCAATCTGCGACTCCGTTTTACCTGAAGGCTTACAGCGTAGAAAAACTGGAAGAGATCAACGCACCGCTCCTCATACACTTTGAAGCGGAATTGGATTTATTCAATAATGAATCCCTGGTCTATTTTGATCCTTACTTCGGGAAAATATTTGAAAAGAACCCTTTCCCTAATACCCATAGAAATTTCCCTATTGAGATGGAGCATAGAGTAGACTACAACTATATATTCCATCTTAATTTACCTCCTACCCATACCCTTGACGAATCCCTCCAATCGGTAGTTCTAAAATATGGAGATGACGGGTCTATCCAGTTAAAGAATATCGTTACCTTCTCTGAGGAAGACCGGAGTTTCTCTCTCAATTCCCGCTACCTGACAAAAACCACTCTATTTCCCGCTGAAGACTATCCCGAAATACTTGCCTTCTATGAGAATCTGATAGCAGAACAGCATAAAAAAATTATCATTAAGAAAATACAACATTGATTATGAATAAGTATATTTTTTCTCTTTTTGTCACAGCCCTTACAGGTACAATTGACATTATAGCAAAAAATAATGAAATTAATCTGTCCGTTGCTGCAATTCCCAAAGAGTTGTTTGCTGATGCAGATGTGGTGACCCGCTATGATTCCACGATCTTAACACTAGAGGCTTTAGACAAAGTTCAATATAACAGGAAATATGCCGTCACTATTTTAAATGATAAAGGCAAAGCATTTGCTGATCTGACGGAAAGCTATAATAACTTTTACCAGATACATAGGATAAATGGCCGGGTTTATAATGCAGAAGGGAATTTGATCCGCACACTAAAAGAAAAGGATATTTATGACCGTTCTACATACGGCCTGACTTTTGCATTTCATAGCGATTCCCGGTATAAGACTTATAGTTTCAACCAAAGTTCCTATCCCTACACGGTAGTATATGAGGTGTATTCAAGCTTTAAAACAGCACTTTTCCTGCCGGACTGGTGTCCGCAACCCAATCCAAAATGTGCTGTTGAAAAAGCCTTTTTATCTGTCACCTACCCCGATAAGGCAATTATTAAGCATAAAGAATATCTTATGCCTGAACAGTTACTGAAAACAACGATCAGTCCTCCTAAAAAAACGACGGTTACCTGGGAATTAGAACAAATAAAGGCTTACCTATTCCAACCATACTCCAGATCATTTAATTTTTCCGGCCCTTCTGTCGTCCTCGCATCTGAGTCTTTTCAATTATTGCAATATCAAGGCTCTATGGCAAGTTGGAACGAATTGGGAGCTTTCAATTACCGCTTGAATGAAGGAAGAGATGAATTGCCTGCCCTCCAGCAACGAATGGTTCAAAAACTTATCGGGAATGAAACAGATACCTTGAAAATTGTGCAACAACTTTATGCGCACATGCAACAAAACACACGATATGTTGCTAATTTGTATGGAATTGCGGGCTGGCAGACTTTTGATGCTACAAGTGTAGCCAAAAACGGATATGGTGATTGCAAAGGATTGACTAACTACCTGAAAGCAATGCTCAAAGTTGCCGGAATACCTTCTTATACCGCATTGGTATATGCCGGAAAGGATTATTACAAACTGGATGAAGCATTTCCCACAAACAGATTCAATCATGTAATCTTATGCGTACCCACCACCAAGGATTCTATATGGGTAGAATGTACCAGCCAACAATTACCTGCAGGCTATCTGGGGAGCTTTACTGAAGACAGGGTCGTATTATTAACTACAGAGACGGGCGGCTACCTGTGCCGTACACCGTCTTATTCAAAAGACAGGAACTTTATAAAACGCCATATTAATCTATCATTGGATTTAAGTAATCCACAACAGAAAGTAACGATCCATAATCAATACAGCGGATTAATGCAGGATGATCTGCATTATTTCCTTAAAACACAGCCTGAGCATAAGATCAGGGAAAGGGTCAATAATAAATTCCCCTTCCCTTCTTATCAAATCGCTGACTATTCTTATCAGCAATCCAATACCTTGCCGGTACCCATACTAGACGAACATGCTGAAGCTTTAGTCTCCGGGATCACCTCTGCTACGGCCAAAAGAACTTTCATTTACCTGGGCTGGATGGATAACCCGATGTCCGATTTAATACAATCCGGTCCCCGTACACAACCCGTGGTAATTAATGAATCATTCCTGATATCTGATAGTATCCAGCTCTTGCTGCCAGAAGGCTATAGCCTGGAAGCTATTCCCCAAACAATTCATAAGACCTATCCTTTTGCAACTTACAGCGTCACCTGTATTATAGATAAAGAGCAACAAAGGCTGGTACTCCTAAGACAGTATGAACAAAATAAAGGCGTTTATGAGCCCTCAGTATTCCATAATTATCAGGAGCTGCACAACCTTATCAATGCCGGCAAAGACAACTTAAACCTGGTGTTACGTCCTACTGCACCATAAAAGGATCCATAAAAGTAATTACAGAACAAAAGCGCCCGGAGCATGTGCTCCGGGCGCTTTTGTCGTTAAACTGAA
>CAZFKK010000059.1:0-13073 GCA_964519735.1 uncultured Taibaiella sp. | reverse complement strand
CTTAAAAAGATCATACTTAGCTTCATAATGTTGCTATTGTCTCGGGGTTAATATATCTAATCCTTTTTTACATTCAGGAATGGACGGTTCAAATGTACAATAAAAAAAACCACCGGATCCCGGCGGTTTTTTTTATTCCTGCATTCAATGATTAATGTTTTACCACGATTTTTTTCGTAGATATGCCTTTATCTGTATGAAGTCTGATTATATAAATGCCTTCAGCCAGGTGGCGGGTATCAATATTGATAAGCCGACCGGAATTTGCTATAATATTTATTTCCTGGCCATTGATGCCAGCAAGATGCATTGTATTTACTACTCCTGTAAAAGACCTGAGATCAATAATAACCTTCTCATGAGCAGGGTTAGGGTATATGTCAATGCCCTCAATCAAATGAGCATCCTCGATTCCAGCGGGAGCCTTTGCCTTCACCTTTAGGTCAATTCTATTGACGTAGTTATCTCTATCTGCTAAAGGTATCCACTCGCCAGTACTCATATTGTCCATATAGAATATGGTGATGAAGTAATTGCCCGCCTTGATCGAGGAGGTACCATTTGTCCGGAACGACAAAACGGTATCGGCTCCTATGTTCAGGTTTTGGCTAGAATACCTGTTAAATTTAGTTACGGAACTACTGTCGCTGGCCCTGAACACTTCAGCCTGGAAAATGCCGTTTTGGTAATCTAACTGTCCGTCATTAGTAATATGTGCGGTTACCGTAAAGCTATCTCCTTCATAAATTTCAGGTTGAGATAAAATCAAAGCATTATTGATTGATAAGGCTAAAGTGTCAATGGGCTGTGGAGGTAAGATAGGCTCTATTTGAATAATAGCCTGTTGACCTTGATTATACACTCCGGATCCTCCGCCTGTGCCTGTTCCGCTGGGGGCTAAGTTAGTCACGGTGAAATACCCGTTAAACATGCCGGACCACCCCCAGTTGACGTGGAATTTGTTGGTTTCATCATAACCATCGAACACAAATGCATGCCCGGCACCGGCACTATAATCAAATCCGGCATAAAGGACAGGGCGCCCTGCATCCATTTCATTCTTTAACAATTTGATCCAGTTGTCTTGAGTGTAACTTTGGCGATATACACCTGAAGTAGTTGACTTATAACCAAATTTTTCTTTGAATGCCCTCAATGCGGAAGGGTAAGCACTGTCAATGACTACGTGAGCACCGCTACCCGCAGGTGCATAGTTCATTTCTACCGAAATGCCACAATGATACATTAAGGTAGCCACTGCAGTTCTGGAAGCCGGGGATGAAAGGCTACTCAAATTATTCGGCATCTTAGACCATTCATAGGTAGTGGCCCCAAAATTGGCAGACAGTGTGCCGTAAGATCTTGTATTATAGCTATGTGTGCCAGCCCCTTTCGTTGGAGCATTCCAATACTTCATAATTTGAGCCATTGCTGTGGCTACGCACCCTGTTGGTGTTTTCCTATTGTTTGCAACCGGGCATAAATCATTATAGTGCGTGCCTTGATCCCAGGTAGTTCTAAGAAGAGGCGTCACGGTACTGGTGGGCCTTGACACAAGTCCCGGTGTATTATGCAACAAAGCTTTCCATTCAGCAGCTACTTCTTCGGTAGCTGTAATGTTTTGAGCAACAATATCATTAAGCTGCTGTTCATAATTGCTGATCCAGTAAGCTACTTCAGGTGACATATTATCCAATGGAAAACTATGCTCTGTAGAGTAGGCCAGGATAGGGGTTGCCGCATCGTCTGCAGCTACTAAAACAAAACCCTGGTTCTTGTTTATACTAAATAAATGGAATAGTGCTTTGGGATTTTGTTCCTGGCTTGACCATGTTTTCTGAGGAACTATGGATTCAAATGCGCTTCCTAATTTGGCGTTGATGAAGCCTGATGCAGCCTGTTGGGCGATCTGTTCTGTAACCGGAAGTGCTGATGCAGTGTTCCACGCTGGAATACTTAACAACAATACACTGAGTAACTTTAATTTTTTCATGCTCTAATGTTTTACCCTATAGCCTGCTAAAATAGGAAAAATGAGCTAGCTTTTCAAAAAATATTATAAACTACATTCAATTAATGTATCTACATATTGAATCCTGTGCCCATATCATGAGGTAATGATATCGTCCCCTCGTGGTATTGCAGTCCTGTTCCAATATTTTCTTTCAATAATAAAGGGCCATCAATATCAGCATAGTCAGCAAGGGGAAGCAGGTGGGCCAATGCAGTAGCCCCTGCATTGGTTTCACACATGCCGCCGAGCATGACCTTCTTTCCGGCAGCCTTAGTTGCTTTGATCATCCGTAATGCCGGCGTAATGCCTCCACATTTGGATAACTTAATATTGACACCGTCGTACAATTCCAGGCAATGTTGTACGTCTGTTTCCTTCTGGCAAGCCTCATCGGCAATGATGGGAATGGAAGTTTGCGCTTTTAAAAGACGTAAACCTTCAGTATCTTCTCTGTGTAAGGGTTGTTCAATGAGTGCTACATCAAAGGCTTCCAGGTAGGGGATTAGTTCCTGAGCTTGTTGCAGAGTCCATCCTTCATTGGCGTCCACCCGGATGGCGGCGTTGGTTGCCTTGCGCAAAGCCTCTAATGCGGCAAGGTCGTCATTACCGCCCATCTTGAGTTTATATACAGGAAAACGTTTTACCAGAACACGATCAGCAATTTCTTCCGGAGTAGTGATCCCAAAAGTATAATCAGTGGGGGGGATGTCTTTCCATGATAATCCCAGTAAGGCGTATAAAGGTTTACGGTTCATCCTGGACCAAAGATCCCATCCCGCCATGTCTAATGCTGAAATTAAAAAATGCTGTCCGGGAAATAAATGATGCAAAAAATGCCAGAACCTGAGCGGGTCTGTAAGCGCATAGCGCTCGATTACGGACCTGTTTTTTTCAAGAGACGCAATCATTTCCGTAACAGATACGTTATAGTATCCGATCTCGGTAGCTTCTCCGTAACCTTTGAGTCTGCCCAATCCTAAGGAAAGTAATAAGGTCGGTTGATGGGTTTTGGCGCCTTTGGATAAGATAAAGGGGTATTCGAAAGCAAGTTGATGCGCCTGGTATTGTAATTGTAGCATGGGCCGAAAATTAAGCACAAAAGAGATATAAATAACAATAATCAAATTAAATTTAGCAAAAACCCGGCGCTATACTATCTTTGCGCCTCAATTGATCATTCCTATATGAAGAAAATTTTTGGAATACTTATCGGTATTTTGGTGCTGTCTACAGTTGGCCGTGCGCAGGAGGAAACAATTTCAGAAAAACTTGTTCCCAAAAAGACGGCGAAACCATCCCGTGACTTTGTGATGTTTCAGCTTACTTATAATAATTGGAATGGTACCCCGGACTCTGTAAATGTTACAGGCATTGGCAGAGGTTTTAATGGCTATATATGTTATGATTTTCCAATAAAAGCTTCTAATTTCAGTTTTGCTGCTGGTTTAGGCATATCAACAAACAGCATTTATTTTAAGGATCAGAAAGTGATCATGAATACGTCTGCTACCGCTATCGCTTTTCAGGATATTGACGCGTCCATGACAAATTTATATAAAAGAAATAAATTGACGACGACCTACCTGGAAGCCCCCTTCGAGTTACGCTATTTCGGTAATAAAGAAAATCGAAATAAAGGATTTAAAGTTGCATTGGGCATGCGCGTGGGGTTATTAATGGGAACAAGTGCCAAAACAAGACATACAATAGCCGGGCCTGCAATAGTAGAAAAAGTAAATACCACCCGCTATGTTCAGAACTGGAGATTTGCGCCTACAGCACGCATAGGTTGGGGCAATTTTTCATTATATGGTTCTTATAATATAAGCCAATTATTTAATGCCGGTCAGGGTCCTGAAGTATTTCCTTATGCTTTAGGTATTTGCATAACCGGGCTATAAGTTAGACAGAAATTTATTTAAGTGTATAGGTAGCCTTAACCGGCTGCCTTTTTTCTTGCTTAATAGGGATGCTGTTAGGTAAACAAGAGATTTTGCCCCATTCCCCCGATGAGCATATTAACAATCTCCATTTCGATTTACCTCTTTTTTCTACAGAATTTCACATCAAATTGGCGGATATGCACATTTGAAATTAGTTATTCACATTTTTATTGTCTCAAAAGACACATTTTACGCTGTAATCTTTCCTGGGATTGCTTTTCAGCCATTTAAATCATGTGGAAAAAATAATCAATACTTTGAAGTGGTAGTTTGTGGGAAAATGTGTTATTTTGTGGTAAGTTTGAACAGAATCAGGTAATGACAGGCCTTTTAGGAGAATATGAAGTAGCAATGGATGCGAAAGGACGCTTCCTTGTACCATCCGGGTTTCGCAAGCAATTGCCGGAGGGAGCTTCCTTGCGCTTCGTTATCCAAAGGACCATTGACACAAAGTCACTGTCGATGTACACCATAGAACAATGGGCTGTTATCAATGAAAAACTGTCCAAACTCAATAATTTCAATCCTAAAGTTCAGCAATTTAAGCGATTGTATTTAAATGGTGCCACCATAGTTGAATTGGATGCTGCAGGAAGGATGCTTATACCCAAAACGTTACAGGAATTTGCAACGTTAAAAAAGGAGCTGGTATTTGCCGGTCAGGGAGATAAAGTAGAAATATGGGATAAAGATAAATATTACGAATACTACCAGCAATTCGGAGGGGATCTGAGTAGTTTGTCTGCAGAAGTGTTTGGCAATGATGTATTAGATCCGTTTCAGTAAGTCAGAGAATTAACGCAGCATTATAAATTTAACATTGGCAACCATGATAACTCCCACATTTTACCACAAGTCGGTTTTGCTGGACGAATCGGTGGCTGCTTTGAATATAAAAAAAAACGGAATTTATGTGGATGGCACCTTTGGAGGTGGCGGGCATAGTAAAGAAATATTAAAACATCTGGGTGAAAAGGGGAGGTTAATTGTTTTTGACCAGGATAAAGATGCCTGGAAAAATGTACCGGAAGACGGGCGGATTATCCTGGTTAAAGAAAACTTTAGATATCTGCGTCGTTTCTTACGGTTGCATAAAGCGGCCAGGGTAGATGGAATCCTGGTCGATCTGGGAGTGAGTTCCTTTCAATTCGATACGGCCGACCGGGGATTCTCTATCCGTTTTGATGCTCCATTAGATATGCGTATGGACACCAGGGCGGATTTTACAGCCGCAGATCTGATCAGAGAATATTCTGAAGCGGCACTGCACCGGATATTAGAGCAGTATGGTGAAGTGCGCAATGCGAAGACATTGGCCAAAACAATTGTGGAAGCAAGGAAAAACAGGTCTGTGCAGACGATTGATGGATTTAAGGAATTGATCAGTAGTTGCATAAAAGGCAATCCTAACCGTTATCTGGCCCAGGTTTTCCAGGCATTACGTATTGAAGTGAATAATGAAATGGGGGTATTACAGGAATTTCTGGAACAAACCCCCGGTTGCCTGAATACAGGAGGACGGTTATGTGTCATTACTTTTCATTCACTTGAGGATAGGATGGTCAAACATTTTATGAAAAAAGGAGTAATAAATGAAGAAACACAAACAGATATATTTGGAAGGAACCTTTTTGAGAATCCCTTTAAAGTATTAAAGGATATTACTCCTTCTGAAGAAGAAATTGCTCAAAATCCACGCTCAAGAAGTGCCCGTTTAAGAGTTGCCGAAAAAATATAGATCCTATTATCCTTATCAGATACTGCTTAAAATATAATGACTGAAATCTCTAATACATCTGCATCTCAGGAGCCGGTAATGGCAAATGGCAAATGGCATTCTTTAAGAGACTGGTTGGACAGGATATCTTATAAGGGTATTGTACAAAATATGCCTTATCTGATGTTTGTAACATTGCTTTGTATACTTTATATAACCAATAATAATCGTGCTATTTCCCTAACCAGAAGTATTAGTAATAAAACAAAAGAGTTGAAGGAATTACGATGGCAATATATGGATGTACAGTCGAGACTGATGTATGAAACTTCAGAGACGCAACTGATACCTAAAGCAGCAAAGTTGGGACTTCAACCCCTGGACCGCCCTGCTTATGAAATAATGATAAAAATACCTGCGAAAAAAAAGTAACAAATAAGAACTTAGATATTTTCAATAAAATACAAGGAGTAAAATTCCATTGAGTGTAAAGCGCGACATAAGATTTAGGGTTTACCTGTCCTTCACTGGCATTGTGCTGCTAGCCATAGCCATTATCGTGAAGGTTATTATTATTCAGGTAAGTGAAGGGGAGCAATTGCGTGCGCAGGCGGAAAAGGCACATACACGGAAGGAAAAGTTATTTCCTGAAAGAGGTAACATATATGCGGAGGATGGCACGCTACTTTCTTCAACTATTCCCCAGTTTGATCTTCGGGTTGATTTTAAGGCCATTAACAAGGATACATTCAGATATTATATAGATACTTTATCTGAGTGCCTGGCTGCATCCTTCAAAGATGCAGCTGCAGCAGATTATAAAAGGAGGCTGAACACCGCTTTTCGCAAAGGGGATCGCTATTTTTTATTGAAAAAAAATGCACCCTATTATCAATATCAAGCTGTACGTCATTTCCCTGTTTTCAATAAAGGGAAAAATCGCGGAGGTTTTATTGCTGAGGCCAAACCTAAAAGGACGAATCCTTATGGAATGCTTGCTTACAGAACTATTGGCCTTTGGAGGGAAAATGCTGCTAATATCGGGTTGGAGCAGAAATATGATTCTATACTCAGTGGCAAGGAAGGTAGTCGCATTATCCGGAAATCAACGGGTGGCGTATGGATGCCCATTGAAGGTTCAGAAGTGGATCCGGTAAATGGAGAGGATATTGTAACAACTATAGATATTAATATACAGGATGTAACCGAGCATGCACTACTTGATGTGTTGAAAAAATATAATTGCCAATATGGTACTGCCATAGTCATGGAGGTAGAAACAGGTAAGATTCGAGCTTTGGCTAACCTTGGCCGGCAGTCTGATGGTAGCTACTGGGAAGACTTTAATTATGCCATGCTCCCATCTGAACCAGGGTCAACTTTTAAATTGATGTCGTTATATTCTTTACTGGAAGATGGATATGTAAAGATTAATGATCTGGTTAATGTGCAGGGTGGCGTTGCTCACTTTGGAAGGCAACGCGTTGTCGATGACCATGCCGGAGATGGAGTAATAACAATTAAAAAGGCTTTTGCAAGGTCGTCCAATGTGGCTTTTGCCAAATTGATCCATCAGTATTATAATAAAGATCCAATGAAGTATATTGCTCACCTTCAGAAGCTCCAGCTCAACAAGAAGACGGGGCTGGACCTTACGGGAGAACGATCGCCGCTAATTAAGACAACCAAAAGCAAAAGCTGGAATAAAACTACTTCTCTTCCCTGGATTGCCTATGGCTATGAAAGCTTGATTACTCCATTGCACACTTGTATGGTCTATAATGCTGTGGCCAATAAGGGAAGGATGATGAAGCCCTATCTCGTGAGTGCAATTAAAGCTTATGGTCTTCCTGTACTGGAGTTTCAGCCGACAGTATTGGTAGAAAGTATTGGCAAAGCGACGACGATACAGCAAATGCAGGAAGTAATGCATGCTGTGGTTGAAGAAGGAACTGCGAAGGGTATTCGTTCTGCTTATTATGGTATAGCAGGAAAGACCGGTACAGCACAGGTGGCTGATAGAGGTATTTCTTATTCAGATGGTGTAAGACAAGGATCATTTGTAGGTTATTTTCCTTACGACAAACCTCGGTACACTATAGCAGTAATGGTACGGTCTAACCCTCATGGTACCTATTATGGTGCAGTGGTGGGCGCCCCGGTATTTAAAGCTATTTCGGATAAATTATTTGCTACTCATATTGGAGGCTGGCCGGTCCCAACTGATTCCTTTGCAAATGCAAAAACGATTATTGCAAAGGGCGGCTCAGAGGAAAGTTTAAGGCAGGTGATTACACAACTCAAATTGCCTGTTAAAATTAAAGAAGGAAATGGAATAACAGGTATAAAATCTGACGGGGAAGGAAGGTATAGTACGCATTACTTGCCAGTTTCCAGGAATGCTGTTCCCGATGTGAATGGTATGGGATTGCGTGATGCCTTGTGTATTCTGGAAAATGTTGGATTAAAGGTTAGTATTAGCGGGAAGGGCAAGGTAATGACCCAATCTATACCTGCTGGCAGGAAGCTGGCCAAGGGGCAGAAAATTCATTTGCAATTAGGTTAAATCTGTATCCTTATTTATTAATGCATATAATAGAGATTACCATTTCATGAAGAAATTAAAAGACATCATCAATTTATTGTCCCCCTTACAAATAGTGGGCAATACTGATGTGATGATTCATGATGTGGCTATTGATTCCCGCAAAGTGAGGAAAGGTAGTTTGTTTTTGGCCCAGGCGGGTATCTCTGTGGATGGTCATCAGTTTATAGAGCAGGCTATTTCTTTCGGAGTGGTTGCTGTATTGTGTGAACAACTCCCGGAAACACTGATTCCCGGAATAGGCTATGTGCAGGTTAAGGAAGTGGCTGCGCTTTCTGGCCTGGTTGCTGCTACGTTCTTTGATTTTCCTTCAAGGGAGATGAAAGTAATAGGAGTTACAGGTACCAATGGAAAAACAACTGTTGCGACCTTGCTCTATCAGACCTTCCAGGCCCTGGGACATAAGAGCGGTTTGCTTTCAACAGTCCAGAACCAGATTGCGGAAACAGTCATCCCATCAACACATACGACACCAGATCCGGTATCCATACAGGCTTTATTAAGGCAGATGGCTGATGAAGGGTGTAGCCATGTATTTATGGAAGTAAGTTCTCATGCCATTCATCAGCATAGGATCGGGGGAATTGAATTCAGCGGAGGCATCTTTACCAATATTACACATGATCACCTGGATTACCATAAGACTTTTGATGAATATATCCGGGTGAAAAAGCAATTTTTTGACCATTTGCCTGACACTGCTTTTGCGCTTACCAATGCAGATGATAAACGGGGCATGGTGATGTTGCAAAATACGAAAGCCAGGAGAAAGGCTTATTCGTTACGTATTCCCTCCGATTATAAAGGTAAAGTGCTGGAGAATGACCTGGATGGTTTGCATATGAACCTCAACAGGCATGAAGTTCATTTTAGGCTGAGTGGTTTATTTAATGCCTATAACCTGCTGGCAGTATATGGAGCATCTGAATTATTGGGAGCGGATGGAGTAGCTGTTTTGGCGTTGCTCAGCAATATGCGGGGGGCCAGCGGAAGGTTTGCTACCTATCGATCCCCTAAAGAGAAAATGCTGGCAGTGATAGATTATGCGCATACTCCAGATGCATTGTTGAATGTATTGGCAACAATTAAGCAATTTGGGGGGCATAGACAAATTATAACAGTCGTGGGTTGTGGCGGGGACCGTGATAGAACAAAACGTCCAATTATGGCAAAGGTTGCTGTAGAACATAGTAATAAGGTCATTCTTACCTCTGATAATCCGAGGAATGAAGATCCCGAAGAGATTCTTAATGAAATGGAAGCTGGAATAGGATTTGGCCAACGGCGTAAAGCGATTCGCATTACAGATAGAAGAGAGGCTATTAAAACCGCTTGTATGCTTGCGCAGCAAGATGATGTACTGCTGATTGCAGGTAAGGGACATGAAACCTACCAGGAGGTGAAAGGTGTGAAATATCATTTTGATGACAAGGAAGTGTTGGAAGAAATGTTCGGTTTACTGGACAAATAGGATTATTTAAAATAATAAACAAGGGCATAAATGCTATACCATATCTTTAAATACCTCAGGGATGAGTTTGGTTTAAGCGGAGCAGGGATATTTCAATATATCACCTTTCGTGCGGCTATGGCTATAGTATTGTCCTTAGTGATCACTTTGCTGTTTGGTAAACGTCTTATCCGTTATCTGCAACATAAGCAGATTGGAGAGACCGTAAGAGATCTTGGGTTGCAAGGTGAGGATAGTAAGAGAGGAACTCCTACGATGGGAGGGTTAATTATTATAGCGGGTATTTTAGTTCCTACCTTACTTTTTGCGAGGATCGAGAACGTATATATACTGATGATGGTGTTATCCACCATCTGGCTGGGGCTTATCGGTTTTATGGATGATTATATTAAAGTCTTCAGGAAAAATAAGGAAGGATTGGCAGGCAGATTTAAAATATTAGGTCAGGTAGGCCTGGGTATAATTATTGGTTGTACCATGTATTACAATCAGCATGTAGTGACGACAAGGGAGATTAAAGAAGGGCACCCTATTTTGTACAATGATGCGGAAAAACTGGTAGCAGAACCTTACTCCCGTACGGATGAAAATGGAGACCAGCGAACTTATGTACAGGTACAAGCTACAGTGACTACAGTTCCCTTTATAAAAAATCATGAGTTAAGTTATGCAAAAATAGCTATGTTGTTCGGCGAAAAGGCTGTAGGCTGGCTAACCCCTTTAATCTATATATTGTTTGTAATATTTATTATAGTAGCTGTGTCTAATGGTGCAAATATTACAGATGGAGTGGATGGGCTTGCTACGGGTACCTCCGCCATAGCAGGTTTAGCTTTTGGGGTGTTCGCCTATTTGTCGGGTAATTATGTCTTTGCAGGATACCTTAATATTATGCATATCCCCAACTTAGGTGAGTTATCCATTTTTGTGGGGGCCTTTGTCGGAGCGTGTATTGGCTTTCTGTGGTACAACTCTTATCCTGCACAGGTTTTTATGGGCGATACGGGTAGCCTGGCCTTAGGTGGAATTATTGCCTCACTGGCTATCATTGTCCGGAAGGAGTTGCTGATCCCTATTATTTGTGGTGTATTTCTTGTGGAGAATATTTCTGTAATGGTACAGGTGTACTATTTTAAATATTCAAAGAAAAAGTATGGAGAAGGAAGGCGAATTCTTAGAATGGCACCCTTACATCATCATTATCAGAAACTGGGTTATCATGAAAGTAAAATTGTGACCCGGTTTTGGATTATAGGAATAATGTTGGCCGTATTGAGCGTTGTATCTCTGAAAATGCAGTAATTGAAGATAAAAGCAGTTTTATGAAAAGTGTCGTGATATTAGGAGCAGGTGAAAGTGGTAATGGAGCAGCATTGCTGGCCAAAGCCAAAGGACTTGACGTCTTCGTATCAGATTATGGCATTATAAAAAAGAAATACCGGGATGAACTGGTAAAGGAGCAGATAGCATTTGAAGAAGGAGGTCATCATACAGAAAGAATAATGGCTGCAGATGTTATCGTAAAAAGCCCGGGTATTCCGGAAAAGGCTCCCTTAATCCAACAATTGAAGGCGGCAGGAAAGCTACTGATTAGTGAAATTGAGTTTGCATATACTTATAAAGGGGAAAGCAGGTTAATTGCAGTGACAGGCAGTAATGGAAAGAGTACAACAAGTAGTCTTTTATATTATCTCCTTAAAAATGCAGGTCTTGACGTATCAATTGTTGGTAATATAGGCTACAGTTTTGCAAAACAGGTAGCTATAAACCCGACCGAATGGTATGTAATAGAAGTAAGTAGTTTCCAGTTGGATGATATTAAAACCTTTAGGGCTGATATAAGCATATTGCTGAATATTACTCCAGACCACCTGGATAGGTATGAATATAAATTTGAAAAGTATATAGAATCTAAATTCCGGATTGCACAAAACCAAACCCCTGATGACCTCCTTGTTTTAAACATGGATGACCCTGAGGTCAAGCGGTACCTGACACAACATCAACTTAAACCGAAAATAATAACCATTACAATGGACGAACAAAACCTGACTCAAGACGAAGGCGCATTTATGAAGGACGATGACATGCATATTCAATTTGGCGGAGATGATATGAGGTTATCCATTCACGACCTGGCATTAAAGGGGAAACATAATCAATATAATTCAATGGCAGCAGGTATTTCGGCCAGGGCAGCAGGTATTAGAAAGGAGAAACTCCGGGAAAGCTTTTCCACTTTTGAAGGACTTGAACATAGGCTCGAGTTCGTGGCTACAGTGCGTGGGGTTAATTTTATCAATGATAGCAAAGGGACGAATCTTAACTCAGTTTGGTTTGCATTAGAGAGTATGAAACAACCTGTCATTCTGATTTTAGGAGGGCAAGATAAGGGTAATGATTATAATGAGATTATGGAGCTCGTTCAGGAAAAGGTTCATGCCATTGTATGTATGGGCCTGGATAATGAACCCATTCACAAAGCATTTGGTTCGGTAATGAAGACGATAATAGATACTCAAAGTGCGAAGGATGCTGTGCATGCTGCTTATTCAATAGCGGAGAAGGGAGACGTGGTTTTGTTGTCTCCCGGTTGTGCGAGCTTTGACCTGTTTAAAGATTATGAAGACCGGGGTACGCAATTTAAAGAAGCAGTAAGGAATTTGTAAATATAGCATGCCGGGAGTTATTACTCGAATGGGTTATTAAAGATCTGAAATGCAACAGTTATTAGAAAGAATCAAGGGAGATAAGCTGATATGGTCGGTAGTCATCATACTATCGCTATTGAGTTTGCTGGCCGTATTTTCGGCTACAGGTTCGCTTGCCTGGCGTATGGATAAAAGTTCAGGCTTTTACATGGTGAAGCAATTGGGCGTGCTGGCTGCAGGGCTGGGTATTATTTTCCTGGTACATAGAATAAATTATACAAAATTTGCCCGGTTTTCTGTGCTGTTATTTTTGGCATGTATTCCTCTGTTGTTCTATACGCTATTTTTTGGTACTACACTTAATGAAGGTTCCAGATGGATAAAACTGCCTATTATTAATTTGACTTTTCAAACTTCTGATTTGGCTCGTTTGGCTATTTTTATGTTTTTGGCCCGTCAATTGAGTATAAAGCAGAAGGTGATCAAAGATTTTAAAAAGGGTTTTCTCCCTGTCCTCGTCCCTGTATTGATTATTTGCGGGTTGATTGCTCCGGCAAATTTATCTACTGCATTATTATTAGGAGTAACCTGCTGTATCCTGTTTTTTATTGGAAGAGTAGATGTGAAGCATATTGCATTATTAGCCCTCGTCGGTTTAGTGGGTGTATTCCT
>CAZFKK010000058.1:0-13074 GCA_964519735.1 uncultured Taibaiella sp. | reverse complement strand
CAAAGATAAAAGGGGGTAGTGACAACCCTGTGTCAAGGGGTTCCGGGTATTTTTCAACTTTCTTTGAAATAGGCGAGCGCATTTTACCGATATTTGTGGATAGACCGGGTACGGTTCGATCTGCATTTAATAATTAACGTTGAATGTTCTACCCGGTATGCCCTTTATAACTTATATTTATCCTTATATGTCTTCTGTTTATATGATCACTACTGCCCATCCTTATTACGCTCAGGTCATAGCCCTGCGACAGTTGGTATTGCGGGCGCCCCTGGGCCTGGATATCTATAATGACGATCTGGATGCAGAGGTAAACCAGCAGATCTTTGTAGCGGAAGAAGGCGGTATCGTAAAAGGCTGTTTGTTGTTGGCGCACAAGGACGCCCAGACCTTTAAATTAAGGCAGATGGCGGTACATCCTTCTTATCAGAGACAACATATCGGAAAGGACCTCATGGAGGCCGCAGCTCATTTTGCCCGGCAAATGGGAAAACATAAAATAGTCCTGCATGCCCGTCGGGAAGCTATTCCTTTCTATGAGCAGTCGGGGTACCGGGTAACAGGCGACCCATTTTATGAGATCGGTATCCCTCATGTTTTTATGGAACAGTCATTAGGACTTAATAAGTCCTGAACTGCAGGTATGGCTTGCTGGAGCCGCTCTTGTTCCCCCCCGTTGATCAGGACAAAAGGAACTCCTGATTGTTGTACAATATCCAGGTAAATATTATAGAAATATTGCCTCATTGCAGGCTCGGGGTGCTCGCGCAACGGATCATCCTCCCATGCCATATCAATGCCGGTCAGTAAATACAGGTCATACCTCCGGGTCGCTATCGTTTCCAGGATCTGCCTGTGGCAGCGGCCATATTTATGCTCGCTCCATACTTTAAGCACATATAGATCCGTATCGCAAAACAGCAGGTTATTCCGGCTGTGTAAGGCAGCCTCATCTTCTGCCCGGATCTGCAGGGCTGCGATGGTGAAGAGGTCTTCTTCCGTATAAGGCCTTTGAAGCTGTTCAAGATAGGTCCGGGCAGACTCTGCTACAGCCGGAGCATCAAAATTCAGGGCCAATGCCCGGGTAAGGGTGCTTTTTCCTGTGGATTCAGGACCGATGATGACTATTCTTTTAGTATTCTGTAACAAGTCTATGGAAGCGGCTCCGTTTTAATTGGGCAAAAATCGTTAATTTGCTACTTAATTCAAGGAAAATATATTTTATGACTCATTTTAGCAGAGGATTCAGGGGAATAGTACTGGTTACGGGCTTAAGCTTGTTGTCCTGGAACACACAGGCGCAGGGCAATGGAGGAGATCTTACGGACAGGTATTTTGAAATATCTAAGAATCTGGAGATTTATTCTAATGTATTCAGGGAATTAAATCAATATTATGTTGATCCTATTGAGCCGGGGAAAATGGTGAAAACGGGGGTAGATGCTATGCTGGTGGACTTAGATCCCTATACCAACCTGATTACAGAGGCCGATGCGGAAGATTATGAACTGCAGACGACCGGTAAATACGGGGGCATTGGTGTGGCTACGAGGGTGAATGATAGTGGCGAAATTATTATTGCAGACCTTTTTGAACAAGGCCCTATAGCCAAATCGGGTATAAAAGTAGGCGACGCGATCGTATCCATAGATGGCCAGAAGGTAAAAGGGAAAAATACGGAGGAGATCGGCTTATTGATGCGCGGGTCGCCCGGCACCAGCCTGAACATGACGGTTCGGAACCCGGTTACGGGAAAAGAAGAAAGTAAAGTGATCACCCGGGAAGAAATTAAAATTTCAAGTGTCCCCTATTCCAGCCTGGTGGGCGACGGCAACGATATAGCTTATGTGGTGCTGGCACAGTTTACCCCTAATTGTGGCAGAGATGTGCGCAATGCCCTGGACAGCCTTAAAAAAGTACAGCCGCTCTTAAAGGGAGTGATCCTGGACCTGAGGGGGAACCCCGGTGGTTTGCTGGAAGAGGCGGTTAACGTATGCAATCTTTTCATTGACCGGGGACAGCTGATCGTAAGCACAAGGGGTAAGAACCAGGAGTGGGACAAACAGTTTAAAACCACCGGTACGGTGTGGGACGATAAGGTACCCCTGGCGGTGTTGATCAACAGGGGTTCTGCTTCCGCTTCTGAAATTGTAGCAGGTACTACGCAGGACCTTGACCGGGGTATTGTTATCGGAACCCGTTCTTTTGGAAAAGGGTTGGTACAAACGGTTCGCCCTTTGGGATACAATACCAGGCTGAAAATTACTACTGCCAAGTATTATACGCCTTCCGGCCGCTGTATCCAGGCGCTTGATTATTCTGTGCGTGATGAAGACGGAAGCGTTCTGTCTGTTCCCGATTCTTTAAGAAAGCCATTTAAAACAAAGGTAGGGCGCGTAGTTTATGATGGAGGGGGTATAGAGCCGGATGTGAAGATAGAGGAAGAGCCTTTAAGCCCTTTGTCCGTAAGCTTGCTGACCAAAGGATATATTTTTGATTATGCTACGAAGTACTATTATAGTCATCCCGCTATAGCCCCTGCGGCGGAATATGGTTTTTCGGAAAAAGACTTTAACGATTTCGAAAAATGGTTGAGCGATAAGGATTACAGTTATAAGACGGAAAGCGAGGAATTGCTGGCGGTGCTTAAAGAAACGGCGGAAAAGGAAAAGTATTTCGACAATATAAAAAATGAATTCAACAGCCTTTCTGCCAGGCTGGCGCATGATAAAAAGCAGGATCTGCTGAAGAACAAGAAGGAAATAACCCATCTCCTGGGCAGTGAAATTGTGAGCCGCTATTATTTCCAGAAAGGGAGGTTGATCAATAGGTTAAAACAGAATGATGAAGAATTGAAAAAGGCCTTACAGCTACTCACGAGTAGCTCGGAATATTCAGCCTTACTCAAAGGGTAGGCGCTGTTTCATGATTTTCCCGCAGGGAATGAGGATGATGCCATTGGATCAATATTTAGACTTATAGAATATGGTACGGGTCGCAGTTTTGTTTTTACTATTAGCCATGTCTGGCAGACCACAGGAGGTATGGGCTACCCATATCCTGGGAGGAGAAATAGCCTATCGTCATTTGGGTACCTCAGGAGAGGAGGAGCGGTATCAGGTAATCCTGTCTTTTTTAGGGGATTGCAGGTCAGACAAGCTTCAGAGTGGTATTTGGGGTTCTTTGCATGCTGCCTATCCCAGTGTTAATATCTATGATGGGGAAAACCTGGTCTTTGTGAAGATGCTTGAATATGATGCGTTGGAAAGTGACATGGAGATTACACCTGTTTGTCCTGATGAAGTAATGAATACGACCTGCTCGCAACCGACCAATCCCATACCCGGCATTAAGAAATATGTGTATTCAACCGAAGTTACCTTGCCCCGCAGATCACCGGCATGGAGTTTCCGCTTTATCGGCAATATGGGCAACTCTTCTGCCGCCAGGAGCACGGTCATCCAAAATGCCGATGTTTTAGGAGGCTCCTCCCTGATGTACCTTGAGGCAACGCTGGATAATACCCGTGGCGCAAACAACAGTACTTATTTTACATCATTGCCCATTCCTTTCTTTTGTGTGGATAAAGAACAATCCTACAACCTGGGTGCTGTTGATCCGGATCAGGATCGTTTGGTATTCAGTATGATCCCGGCCCAGGTGCGGTCAGGGAATAATGAGATTATAGCCATCAATTATTTTCCTCCTTATTCAGCAGAGTTCCCGATTCCTGCCGGCCGGCAGGAATTTAATTTTGATACCAGGAACGGGCAAATGTCATTTATGCCGAACCAGGTGCTGAATTGTGTGGTAGTTAACCGGGTAGAGGAATACCGGGAGGGTATCCTGGTGGGTAGTAATATGCGGGAAACCACATTTATCATTATGGATTGCCATAATACGGAGCCTGGTCAGGAGGTAAAAGAAATATCGAATGCCGTCTTGCTGGAAGAATCAGGAAACCCGGTGATCACGGCTTGTGCCGGGCAGCGGTCGGTCATTTCATTTGATATAGCGTCTGAGGACCAGGACGGGGATAACGTAACCATTAGTTTTAATAGTATTCCGCCCGGCGCCCGATTTGATACTATCGATAATGGAACAAAGACCCCCAGGGCTTATTTTGAGTGGGATGTATCGGACATGCCTACGGGGGATTATATTTTTTATGTAAGTTTTACGGATGATGGCTGCCCGATAAGCGCTAAAAAGACCCAGGCTTATATTATAAGACTGGTATCCTATGATGGTGAATTTGTAACAGGATCCGGTGCTCCCTGCAGGAACGATAGCAATGGCAAGCTCTGGATCGCTCCTGTAGGTAACCCGGGCCAATACTACCGATATACCTGGACAGATCAGGCGGGAAATATTTTAAGGGATATACAGCAGGCCAGGCAGGATACTTTGCCCGGTATTCCTCAGGGTAGCTATGCCGTTACCGTGACTGCTTCGGATGGCTGTACCAAAGTGTATGAATTGCCACTTACGGGTGTAGCGATGCCACCTGTAGTCAGCCTGCCTGCAGATACGGTATTGTGCCGGGGGATCTCTATGGATATAGCACCGGAAGAAGATATGCCTACGGAAAAGGATCGTTATTATTCCTGGAATACCGGCGCTACGGATTGTTGTATCATGGCTGCGGAGCCGGGGCATTATGTGCTCAAAGTATCCAACCCCTGTGGTGTAGCGGAAGATGAAATTAATATAGAAGTTATAGATTGTCCCTCCTGCCTGTTCATCCCTAATGCCTTTAGCCCCAATGGCGATGGTATCAATGATATATTCCGAATACTGGAAACCTGCGTATTGGAAAACTTTGAAATAAAGATCTTTAACCGCTGGGGAACGCTTCTTTATTCAGGAAGAAGTACGGCTCAGAGTTGGGACGGTACTTATAACGGTGCCCCGGCTGATGGGGGCGTATATCATTATGTAGTCAATATAAAGCCGAAGGCCGGATCCAGGGATGCGGTCTTGCTGAGTGGCGATATTACCTTAGTTCGTTAGGATCCTGACTGCTTATTGAAGCTTTCTTGCCTGTTTCTTCTTTTTGGCTTGATCCATCCATAACAATAGTGCGGGCTGCAGGGTAAGATTGGTTATCATAGCCAGTAAAAGTGTAAGGGAGGTAAGGTATCCCAGGGATTTGGTGCCATCAAACTCAGACACGGCAAACACGGCAAAACCGGCAATGAGGATCAACGAGGTGAAAATGATACTCAGCCCCGTATCATGAATACTCCGGCGTACCGTCATTTCTATATCCTCGTTGTGGGTCGCCAGTTCCTGTTTAAAGTTGATCAGGAAACGTATGGTCACATCTACGGTTATACCTAATGCCACGCTAAAAACCAGTACCGTTGATGGTTTTAAGGGTATGTTCAGCCAGCCCATGACGCCCGCCGTGATAGCCAGCGGAACAATATTGGTTACTACTGCTATCAATACGATACGCCAGCTTCGGAACAGGAATATCATACAGGCCAGGATCATGCCGAATGCCCAGAGCAGGCTGTCCCGGAGGCTGTTGATGATAAACTTACTGCCTTCCAGGAAGGTAATACTGGCCCCGGTAAAGGTAAGATCATACTTGTCCTTTTCGAAAATCTCTTCCGCCTTAGGCTGTACCTCATTCAGTAATTCAGGCATGGCCACGGAGCCGATGTCAGCAATATTTACACTGATACGGATACGCTGTAAACTGGTATCCACAAAGGAGTGTAACAATTGCTTGAGCTGGCTTTTATTATTGTTGTCTTGCTTACGCAAAGTACTGATCAGGTAGGGACGTAACCCGCTGAATTCTATTTGATCGGGAAGCCGGTAATCGATACTATCGCCGCCGGAGATGCCCTGGCGTGCAAATTTTATGCCTTTCACCAGCGTTAATCCCGCTCCGATCTCCGGGCGGCTTTCTAATAAAGAAGTAAACTCATCCAGCTTCTGCCAGGTTTCCAGGTTGGAAATCGCACCGTATTTTTTACGCGTATCTACAATAATTTCAAGTGGCATCACACCTTTGAAATTTTGCTCGAAAAATTTAAGATCTGTATAGATCTTATCAGAATGAGGCAGATCATCTACAATATGTCCTACCGCTTTGAGGCGCAGCATGCCTGCGACGGAAACGGCGCATACAACCAGCGTGAAAATATACAGCTTTCCCCTGTTGTGAAAGACCAGGGTGGTCAGGGTATCCAGTACTTTATTGAGCCATTTATTCTCAAGGTAAGAAGTGTGGCGGGTATTGGGTGGTTTAAGGAAACTATATACTGCAGGAATAAATATCAGGGAAATAAAAAACAGGGCCATGATATTGATACCGGCAACAAGACCGAATTCTTTAAGAATAATGCTTTTCGTGAAAAAGAAGACACCAAAGCCAATGGCAGCCGTAAGGTTGGTGAATAGGGTGACAATGCCCATCTTCCCGACCATATTCCGTAAGGCAGGTATTTTTTCATGAAGTAAGCCGTATTCTGTATGGTACTTATTCAGGAAATAAACACAGTTAGGAATGCCGATAACAACAATTAGCGGTGGAATCACGCCGGTAAGGATAGTGATATTATAACCGATCAGTCCTAAGGTGCCGAACGACCATATAACACCTATCGCTACTACGATCATAGAGGTCAGCACTGCGGTAAAAGAACGGAAGAAGATAAAAAGGATAACTGCAGTAAGGGAAAAGGACAGTAACAAGAATATCTGCAATTCATGTTGCACCTTATTGGCCATTTGGGTACGGATATGGGGCAGGCCGGAATAGTGCATTTCGATACGGTGTTTGCTGCCAAAGGCATCCCCGAGTTTGATAATCTCGTTAATAACCCGTGTACGGTCCTTCGATACCAGTGTTTGTTTATTGATCCGGATAGCCATTACATAGGCCCCCGTTGCTTCATTATACAAAAGGCCTTTGTAAAAAGGTAGGTTGTAAAATATCTCTTTAAGGCTATCCAGGTTGGCCTGCTGCAGGTTCTTGGGGAAAATGGGCACTACGGCAAGCTTTTGTACACTGTCTTTGACGAGGTTTACAGCAGCAGGTATGCCCAGCACATTTTCCACGGATCTTACCTGGCCTATCTGTTGAGACAAGGTTACATAATCTGTGAATACTTCCGGTTGGAAGAGGTCCGCAGTCTGGATGCCCAGCATCATCGTATTGCCATCTTCACCAAATAAATGGCGGAAATCCTGGTAATCCTTGTATTTTGGATTGTCCGTGGGGATAGCATTCGTAAAATCATAACTCAATTCTACTTTAGTGGCGAAGTATCCCATGATACCTGTGATAGCAAAGACCAGGATTAACAGAGCAATACGGAACCGGAGAACGAAGTCAGCTATGCGATGCCACATACGATTTAGGGGTATAATTGGTAAAAAAAACCATCATTTCTGGCCCGGCCCATAAAATAATGGTCGGATCGGGCGGCAGGGAATGGGGCAATGAATAATGATTACAAAGACAAAAGTACGGAATGATATGTTTTTGAGCTCATTATTACTTTATCTAATTATGGGGCTACCCCATTTTCCCATCCCTTAAGGGTTGCAGCAGGTATTCGAGTCCGTTGGTTTTTATGGTTAGCATAGTGCTCAGCAGAATGCCCAGTTTGCCTTTGGGAAATCCTTTCTGTGAAAACCAGAGGAGGTAAGCCTCCGGAAGGTCAGCGATCAGGTGGCCCTTGTATTTGCCAAATGGCATTTTGAACGAAACCAGGTCGGGTAAGATTTCAGGATTCAAATGGATGTGATTTTTTTTTTCTATTTATAAAAAAGGAGTTCAGTATGCTTCGTTAAAACTTTGCACGCTGAACTCCTTATGAAGAGATATTTAAGATTTTGGTGCCTTATTCTAATACTAAGGCTTCTTCCAGTTGGCGTTCATGCACCTTCTTTTTCATTTTCCTTCTGCGGCGGCCACGGAAACGATCCATGATTTTATCTACAATATAATACACGCAAGGGACTACCAGCAGGGTAAGGATCAGGGAACTGGTCAGGCCTCCGATAATTACCCAGGCCATACCATTTTTCACTTCCGCACCGCTACCACTAGCCAGGGCGATGGGCAGCATTCCTACAATCATAGCTATGGTGGTCATGAGGATAGGTCGGAAACGTTCCCTTCCCGCATCAATGAGTGCTTCTATCAATCCGGCGCCTTCTGCTTTTCGCTGGTTGGTAAAATCCACCAATAAAATACCGTTCTTGGCCACCAGACCCATCAGCATGATCAGGCCGATCATGGCGAAAATAGTCAATTCATTGCCTGTCAGGGCTAATGCCAGGAAGGCACCGATGGTAGCCAGCGGTAAAGCGAATAATACGACAAAAGGATATACCGCATTCTCGTATAAGGCTACCATGATCAGGTACACCAATAAGATACCGATACCCAGCGCCGCCAGTAAGCTGCCAAAAGCATCCTGTTGGGCTTCAACATCTCCTCCGAATTCCCAGGTTACTCCCTGGGGCATACGTAGTTTCTGGATGTCTTCTGTGATTTCCTGGCCTACTGTTCCGGAGGAACGGCCTTGTACATCAGATTTAACGGTAATGGATGGCAACCGGTTCATCCGTTCCAGCACACTTTCCCCAAGCGTTTCAGTAACATGAGCGAATTGACCCAGTTCGAAGGTTTGTCCCTTGGCATTGGCAAAAGAAAGGGAACGAACATCATTAATACTGGTTTTATCATAACCATCGCTTTGTACCATAATGTCGTATTCGTTGCCTTCGTATTTATATTTAGCCTGGTCATTTCCACGGAATGCATTGCCGATTGCGGCACCTACCTCATTGGCATTCAGCTCATAGATCGCCATTTTTTCCCTGTCCAATTGAACATCGATTTCCGGTTTCGGATTCTTGGTACTGTATTCTACATACAAGGTACCCGGTGTCTTTTCTACTATATTCTTGATCTGGGCAGCGGCATGGCGAATACTATCGCGGTTATTTCCTTTTACCAGGATCATAATAGGACTCTGATCCGCATTACCGGTGATATCTACCTGACCGACAGATACTTTAACTCCCGGAATCTGGGCGATCCGCTCTTGCATCGCATTACCAAACTCATCGGCGGAAACGGTCCTTTCTTTTTTATCCACCAGTTTGACATTGATCTCGGCATAGTTATTGTTGTTGGTGCCTCCTAGCCCGGTGCTGGAATAACCGATATTGGAGAATACCGTAGTGACTATAGGTTCTTCCATTAAGATCTTCTCTACTTGCTGCGTGACCATATTGGTCTGGTAAACCGACGCGTTGGGATCCAGCTCCAATTTGACCACCATTTCTCCCTGGTCTCCTTTACTGATAAAGGATGCTCCTATGAACCCATTAGCCAAAAGCATGATGGTGCCGATAAAAAGACCGATAATACCGATGAATATCCAGCGTTTATGGCCTAATGCCCATTGTAATACACTCGTATACCCATCACGGATGCTTTCGATTTGTTTTTCAAACCAAAGGTTCATACGCCCCCATAAGGAGTTTTTACTCAGGTGGACCAGTCGCCCCCACCTGGAGGCTAGAAGCGGGGTTAGAGTAAAGCATACCAATAAGCTCATCAGGGTGGAAAACACCACAACCAGGGCAAACTCCCGCAGGATATTACCGATCATTCCGCTTACCATAGCCATAGGAAGGAACACCACCACATCTACCAGGGTAATAGCCATGGCAGTAAAGCCGATTTCCGAACGTCCGTCAATGGTTGCCTGGCGTTTATTCTTGCCCATCTCCATATGGCGCATGATGTTTTCCAGGATTACTATGGAGTCATCCACCAGGATACCTACAACCAGCGAAAGGGCCATCAGGGTCATCAGGTTAAGCGACATACCCATCAGGTACATAGCAATAAACGTAGGAATCATCGAGGCTGGCAGCGCGACCAAAACGAAAAGAGAGCTACGGATACTATGCAGGAAGAACAGCATCACCAGGGATACAATGACCACGGCTATCATTAAATCATGCATGACCGCATCCGCGGATTGGAGGGTATAGACCGATTGGTCAGAGGCTATCTTGAAATCGATGCCTATGGATTTATACTGTTCCTTCAATTCATCCAGGCGCTTTTGTACCAATTTGCTGACATCTACAGCGTTGGCATCGGTTTGTTTCAGGATCTGCACACCGATAGAAGGTAATCCATTGATGTGGTTAATGGCAGTAACTTCTGTCTGACCATCCACTACTTCCGCTACATCTTTCAGGTAAACTTTTCCGCCATCAGGCCGCTGGCTGATGACCATATCTCTTAACTGTGCCGTATTATTGAATTTAGCATCAAATTTTATGGAATAGGTATTGTCGGCAGATTCTACCTTCCCGGCAGGAGTGGATAAGCTGGCTCCGGTAATAAAAGCGGATACCTGGGCAATGGACATGCCATAAGATTCCAGTTTGTTTTTATTGACGTTGACTCTTAATTGCCGTTCATTGCCACCAATAAGATTGACCTGACCTACCCCGGGTATATTGGAGATCTGGGGTTTGATCTGCAATTCAATAAGATCATACAGCGTTTTGTCATCTGTAGCTGCCGTGACGCCCAAACGCAGGACAGGTATGTCATCAGAAGAAAACTTGTTGACGATAGGATCATCAATGCCTTGGGGCATTAAGGACATGGATTGGTTAACCTTTCGCTGGGCATCATTCTGCGCTTTATTGACATCCACACCGTTCAATAATTGAACAATGACCATAGAGGCGCCTTCCATGGAGGATGAATTGATCTTATCAATTCCTTCCAGGGAAGAGAGGGCATCCTCTACCTTCTTGGTAACGGTGTTTTCAATCTCTTCTGCAGATGCGCCACGATAGGTCGTGATTACCGAAATTACGGGGGCATCAAACTTAGGCAGAAGGTTGTAGTTTAAACCTCTGTAACTGATCATCCCGAATAAGATCAGTATGGTAAAGATTACCGTAATGAGTAACGGCCTGTTTATGGCGAGTTCTGTGAGTTTTTTCATTTGTAGATTATTTTATTATCCCCTGTGGTAGGATTGAAAGTCCTGCTACAGGTAAATAGGATCAGCATTACATCCCGGATATCTTTTATTGATTCCTTATTGAGATTAGTTACCCGGGTTAAGGTTTTTGTTCCGTTGGGATACTTTTTACCAGGCTGCCTTCTTTGATATTGACGAGACCTGCCGTAATCACTACTTCTCCTTCCTTTATCCCATCAAGAACTTCAATTGAATCGCCTATTTCACGACCAACATTTATTTTCCGCACTACGGCTTTGTCATTTTCTACTAGGTAAACAAATGGGTTCTTCAGACTTTCCACTAATGCTGTACGGGGTATCAGCAAGAGTTTCTGCTGGCTCATACTGGAAAAATCAGCATATACGAAAGTGCCTGCTTTTAATGGATTATCCTTGCGGTTCTGAAGTTCAATTTCTACAGGATAGTTGTGCGTAGCATCCCCTTGGGCACTGATAAAGCTTACTTTTCCTTCAAAAGTCTGTCCGGGATAAATATCGGTGGTGACCTTTACTTTTTGCCCTGGTTTCAGCGTATAGACATCTTTTTCCCCGACCATTACATTGACTTTCAGCCGGGAAACATCTACAATATGGCCCAGTACTGTACCCGGGTTGACAAACTCTCCCGCTTCTTTAAGCTTGGAGACTACCTGGCCGCTTACCGGAGCTTTAATACGATTATCCGCTATTTGTTTATTCAGTTGTTCAATCTGGTTCTGGGCATTCTCATATTGGAGCTTAGCATCCTGCTGGGTGATTTCGGTGGTGGCCTCTCCTTCAAGCAGGGTGGTGTAACGTTTGAAATCACGGTCGGCTTTGGATTTGGTGAGCTGTGCCGCTTCCATGCTTAACTGGAGACCGCGACTATCTACCTGGGCAACAACTGCTCCCTGAGCAACATGACTGCCCAGGTTAAAGTTGACCGCAGTGAGCTTTCCGGAGGTCAGGGACATGATATCCGCTTCTTTATAGGGAATCAGGTTCCCGGTTTTAATAAGCTGATCATTTACTTCTTGTAAAGCTACTGTGGTTACACTTACGGGGATTGCTACATTGGATTCCAGCACCGGTTTCTTCTTTTCGTCTATTGCCTTTTTGTTGCTCGCGAGTTTGAAACCGATAGCTCCAAAGATCAGAACGATGATACCGATGATAATTATTTTCTTCTGCATTTTATTAAAATATTATTGTGTTTTATGTGTAGGTGATGATCGATTAATTAAGGAAACTAAAGCTGATTATAATATTCATTTAAGGTACCATTGGATTGTTGTACGCTAAGGTCAGCAAGATAATAGTCCAGCAATGAGGTAATATAGTTTTTCTGTGCTTCTCTATAAGAAGATTCCGCGTTCAGCAGGTCTGTAATGGAAGACACCCCTTGCCTGAACTGCAGTGTCGCATTTTCATATACTTCGCTGGCCAGCTCCATAGTGCTTTTGTTGGTAGCAATAGTGCTCTGCGCCTGGATAACTTTGGCACTTGCATTCTGAAACTGAAGGTTCTTCTGGTCTTCGTTTAACTCGTGTTGCACCTTGGCGTTATCCAGGTCGATCAACGCTTTCTTATATTGCGCATCCCGTCTGAGGCCGGTAAAGATGCCCCAGGAGAGTTTGACGCCGATGGCGGAATAATCCAATAAGGGGTCATAGGCCTGCCCGATATTATCGGTTCCAAAACCATTAGCGCCATATCTGCCATAAACGGAAAGCGTAGGAATAGATTGATCCCTGATACTTTTCCGGTTGATGTCATAGAGCTGTATCTGAACCTTCTCTTGTTGGCCAGCCAGTGTCAGGTTATAGTCAAAAGGCCTGTAGGCTTTTGATGGCGGAGCGGCGTTAAGCCAGCGGGAGGTATCTGCCAAAACGATCTGTTGGCTTTGGTCCAGGCCCATGCTGTTTTTAAGCGTATTCCTGGCCAGGCTCAGGTTGTTTTCCAATACGGATATCTGCGCCAATACATTATTAAGGTTAACTTGTACCTGTTTTACATCCACTTTCTTGACTACTCCCTGGGATGCCTGCAATTCAGTTACT
>CAZFKK010000057.1:8262-13080 GCA_964519735.1 uncultured Taibaiella sp. | reverse complement strand
CCGGGATCACGTTGTTCCCGGGTGGGATCATCATCATCCCGGGTGGGATGGCTTCTATCCCGGGGTGGATACTCGTCATCCCACCCGGGACAGTAACGTTCCCGGGTGGGATAGTCATCATCCCGGGTGGGATAATGACCCACCGATCATTCGCTGCACCTGCCAGGGTCAGTTAATTCGTTATTAATCAGAATCTTCTGAATTATGGAACACACCCGGAGGTTAATTACTGATTGTTTTATCTCGCTTTTGCGCAATTACTGATGCAGGTTTACGGGTTATTTCTTATTCGTAAAAGCGAAGGGTCACATTTCTTTATTACTGGTTTTCCCTAACGATCGGATCCTTATTCCTGTTCCTGTTTATCGTTTTATTTATTATTCCTGATACAAGTTTACAGGTTCATTTCTTATTTGTAAAGATGAGGGCCACATTTTTTTTATTATTGATTTTTCCTGAAGGTTGGGTCCTTGTTCCTGTTTATTCTTCAAAACCTTTTACTTTACCTCGGGAACCGTGCTCCCCTCCTGATCCTAAACTCAAATAACAACTGAAGCAAAATTTCAATCTGAGCTACTGGCGAAACTATAAGTTTCGCAGCATCCTGATTTATTTTTTATAACTTTGGAGGAGTATCAATAAAATGTGCGGATATGGAAATCACTATAAAAATAGATAAACGGAGCAAACAGGCGAAAATATTTTACGAATACCTTAAAACACTACCTTTTATAGAGCTTGAAGAGCCTCGTTACTCTAAAGAAACCGAAAAAGCCATAGAAGAGGTTAAGTCAGGCAAAACGACAAAAATCTCTCTTAAGGATTTCAGGAAGCAACTTTATTCGTAATGTATCAGCTTGAACAGACAGGACAATTCAAAAAAGACATCGCACTTGCTAAAAAGCGTGGGCTGAATATGCAGCTTCTCGACGAAGTCGTTACCAATTTGGTTGAAAACGGCATACTTCCGCGAAGAAACAAACCGCACAAATTGACAGGTAACTATAAAGGATTTTGGGAATGCCATATCCAACCCAATTGGCTATTGGTTTGGGAGCAAAACGATACCATAAAGCTCATTACACTAACAAGAACAGGTACACACAGCGACTTGTTTTAAATAGCTCAACTGTTCCTCTTTGCCGTTCACTTTGCGTAACACGCTCAAAATGCTTATTTTAGGTGTTAAAGTGGAGCCTTAAGCACACATTTCCCGGTTTTACAATTCTTATCCTTAAGTTTGCATCAACTATTGATCAGGATGTGCTGCAAAATACAGGACACAGTACCTGAATGCATTACCCGCTATCAAAAATTATAATTATGAACAAAGAGCTGGCCCTTGCAATGTTAACCACGGCTGCCTTACAACTATATGCTCCTGCCGGAGCTATCGCGCAGGAACAAGGAAGGGGACACCAACAAAGGAAGGAGACTACTGAATTGCTTCCCTGGGAAACAGATACCCTTTTACGGCCCATTCCTATTAACAGACAGGCCTTTACAGATAAGGTAAGCCAGCAAGTCCGCATTTCGGATCTGAAAGACGGAGCAGTGGACCAATATATTGATCTTCCTGATACCGCTGCCGGCCAAATGCTCACTAAGGTATTGTTGCAGGAGGTACCCGCGATGGTCATCCTTATCGAAAACCTGCCCGATGCAGCCCACCAGACTAAACTGGGCTACCACAGGGCGCTCCAGAACCTGATGCGCCGCTTAAACAGCAGAAGCTTCACTTCCGGTGATCTGAGTTATTTCAAAAAATCCGTAACCAATTTCCGGGAAATGATCCTGGCCAGGGAGCAGAACAACCTAGATGAATTCGTTAAGGAAAATGCCAATATCTATTCCCTGGATAACGGCGAGTTACTGGACGAGTTCCCGAAAGAAAAAGCTTATGTTTTTGAAGCCGTAGGTACCGCTTATCCTGAAATGATGATCAAAAGATTGCCGGAATATGCGCGGGAATCTTATGCTGATCCTATTATAGCCGCTGCGGCCAGGGTCGTGCCCGGAACCATTCTGACTTATGCTACGTCTACCAGCTATTTAAGCGCTGCGGTAAGAAGAAACAAAGATCCCCTGGTGCAATCCATTGTAAAAATTGCCTCAGAATCCAAATCTCCTCTTAAAGTCCTGCCCTTCCTGGGAGAGATCAACAGCAAACAGAAGACCGTAGCGGAGGTGGATGCTATTGCTGACAACCCGGTTGCTTACTACAAAGCTATGGTAGCACTGAAAACACAAAATGAATCCGTTGGCAGCAGCTATATTGATAAAGAAATAAGCTACCGCGGGCTCCAGTTTGTACGGGTGGTCAATGAGCTGCATGATTCCCCGGCACCGGTAAGGTTTAAATCCCTTGCCCCTTTTAATGCTGAGGACCTGTATTTCATGATGATCGGCAGCCAGGACGAAATCTATACCAGCAGTTTTACCTGGATGTTTCACCGCATGATGGAACAGATGAAGCCTTTGCCCGGTGATCAATTCCTGGATAAATTGCACAAGAGCCATTTCCGTACTTTTATCCGGATGTGTGCCGGGTACAATACACTAGCGACCTTCCTGGCCTCAATGGAAAGTAATAATAAGGAGCACCTGATGAAAGAATTCGTCGCCAACCTGGAACAAGGCGATGCCAATGATCTTGAAGATGCCGTGGACGTTGCAGATGCTTTCGGAAGCCTTACAGATGCCAAACTGATTGATTTCTTAAAAGCGGAAATAAAAAACAATTACGAACGCACTTATAAAGCCCAGAATAAAGAAAGTGCAAAGGGGGTGATTGTGTATGGCCTGTTAAGTACGATCTTTAACAGTGCTGAAAATACAGAAGGTCTAAGCAACAACTTAAATAGCCTGATTCCTCCTATTACTTACGTGCCTAATGCCCAGTTAAAAGACAAGGATGGCAGCATTGTCCAACAAGTCTTTTTCTACGGTGATAAAGATGGGATGGGCGCGTTTACTAACTACATTAACCTGTTTCGCAATAACAAATGGACCATCACCAGCAATAAGTACTGGACGACTATTAAGTCCATCGGTAGCCATCCTGTAGTTATTTATGCCAATATTCCATTACCCGAGGATGCAGAGGAAAATGATGAATATGCACAAAAACAACTCCAGGCTTATATTGATGAAAATGAGATTCATCCATCCGTAATTATTCACCGGGGGCATAGTTATTATCTGCCTACCACACTCAGCCACCTGACATCCTCAGCGAAAATTGTAGTGCTGGGGTCCTGTGGCGGCTACCATAACCTGAGCACTGTACTTAACGCCTCGCCTGATGCGCATATCATTTCTTCCAAACAAATAGGTGCCCTGCGCATCAATGTACCCATCATTACTTCGATCAACGACTATCTTTTAGCAGGAAAAGATGTGGACTGGCTGGACATGTGGAAAAACCTTTCCCGGTATTTTGCAGCAAAAGGAGCGGGCGAGCGGGATCTGTTCAGTGATTATGTACCGCCCAACAAGAACCTGGGGGCTATTTTCATCAAAGCCTACCGTAAAATGGCTGCTGAGATAGAGTAGCAACATATTTATAGTTGCACCTAACGGCTGTATCCATTACATGACTTCCTTAGGCAGCTTCAACAGCTTTAGCTACCTTACGGTATACAAATGAATGACAGATATGCCTCCGTGCAAAACGACCGGGAACATCTGCATTCACCAATTTAGTATAGATGGCCTTCGGCACTTCAAAATATTCATAACTGCTGCCATCCAGGAAGTGGAGCTGCAGGGTGATGCCTTTATAAGAGAAATCGACAAGTGTAGTCGCTATCGTTTGCGTATAATTATCCAGTTCGGCCACTACCGTTTCGGGAGCTATGCTCACCAGGAAATGATACGCTTCTATGATCTTCCTGCTTTTTTCCTCTGCCTCTGCTTTTGCCGCTTCATCCTGAAATTTATCCGGATGCCATTCCTTAATCAGGTTGCGGTAAATAGTCTTCAGTTCTTTAAGCTCCGCCGCTTTGGTCACACCAAACATTTTCCGATATTCACCAATTTTTTTCATATAGGTACTGCATTCGATTTTTTTCGAAAAAGCATGCGAAGGTAGGCCTTTGACACGGAATTTAAAGTTAAGCTTTTGTGGAGCCTCTCCGGGCAATAAAACTTTAACCGGGGCCGGCGACTAATCTTCTACAAATTCCGCATGTAATTTTTGATCGTCCAATGCTCCTTCCCAACGGGCAATGACGCAACTGGCCAGGCAATTGCCGATCACATTCACAGACGTGCGCGCCATATCCATCAGCTCATCAATACCCAAAATAGCCATAACCGGCCATAAAGGAAGGTCAAATGCGGCAGCGGCGCCGATCAGAATAACCAGCGAAGCACGGGGTACGCCTGCAACTCCTTTACTGGTGATCATTAAAGTTAATACCAATATGATCTGTTCCCCGAGACTCATGTGTACATTGGCTGCCTGAGCCACGAAAATAGCGGCTAAGGATAGGTATAAAGTGGTGCCATCAAGGTTAAAAGTATAACCTGTCGGCAATACAAAGGCAACAATGCGCCTGGGCACCCCTATCCGTTCCATATTTTCCATGGCTTTTGGCAAGGCGCTTTCGGAACTTGTGGTAGCAAAAGCGATGGTAACCGGCTCCCTGATCGCTTTGTAAAAAGTACGTACCGGGATCTTGAACAGGTACATGACTCCTCCGAAGACGACGACCACAAATACAATTAATGCACCATATAAAGTGAGTAATAATTTAAATAACGCCACCAGGATATCCGTACCCAATTCAGCAGTTGCATGGGCGATAGCGGCCC
>CAZFKK010000057.1:0-8252 GCA_964519735.1 uncultured Taibaiella sp. | reverse complement strand
TTGTAAATTTAAACATCGTCTCGGCCAGGCTGCCGGCAAAATCCAGCATAGGCCGCTTCTTCTCCTCGGGGAGCATAGCCAGGGCAATACCGAATATAACACTAAAAACTACGATAGGTAATACCTGCCCCTCCGCAACTGCTTTAGCTATGTTTTCAGGAAAGATGTCCAGAATATGGTCAGACCAGGTTTTGCCTTTTTCGGAGGGTAAGCGTTGCCGCAGGTCGGCAGGCAAGCTCACACCGGCGCTATCCAGGATCGTGATCATCTGGTGCTGGAATTGTTGATGAGGCGTCGGAGGGATTGCAGAAAGATGTGCCTGGTCAACCTTGATCCCTTCGCCTGCCTTGGAAAGATTAATCGCTATGAGTCCCATAACCAGGGCAAGGGTGGTGATGACCTCGAAATACAATAAAGTCTTCCAACCCATCCTTCCTAATTGTTTCAGGTTAGAATGTCCGGCTATACCTACGACAAGCGTGGCAAACAAAATTGGTCCTATTATAGTTTTAATTAATTTTAAAAAAACCTTACTTAATACCTGGAGGTTCAATCCGACTTCTTTAAAATCCATACCCACCTGTACCCCTATAACCATGGCCACGAGGATCCAGGTAGTGAGTGATTTCTTGCAACAGGCATAGCCCGTCAATGCAGCGGTAAAGAGCCACCATAAAATCCTGACCACCGCCAAATCGACAGCTACCCATTTTTCGAGATATAGAAAAGAAAGGGTTGCAGCTATGGTAAATAAAATAAGCGAACTTATAGAGAATATTTTTTTCATCTATATTTTTTATAATTTGAAAACAGCATTCTTGTTACCCTGGTAAAAATAGAAAAATAGGGGAGAAATCCAAGAAAACGATCACTTTTTCATTACAAATATCACTTTTAATTAATTTGATAATAAAAATTAAAATGAAGCCAATTATCATTAGAAAAAAGGTATCATTAAGATTCATTGTAACCTAACAATCTTTATTTTATAATTAAAATTAACATCGAAAAACAGAGATGCTGCCAGTATGACAGTGAAAGGTGAAAAATATTAATTTAGTCATTTCATTATGAGCAATATATCATCATTACTGAAAGTAAATTAAATTAGTAAATTAATGCATTAAGCGTTGGCTTCATACTTTCAAAAAGTGGATTATATTAAGAAATATGACATAAAATCTACACATCAGATTCATTATTTATATTAAAACGAGGTATAAGCGAGCCAAAAGAAATAAAGAAGACTAAGCACTTCAGGCATTCAAATTATATAATAAAAATAATATTAAAATAATTAATTTAATTAAAATTATAATATTATAAAAAACATCAAATTATTGATATCAGGACAAAAAGACATACCATTACATTAAAATAATAGCATATTAATTAAAAAGAGACTCCCCCACTCTATCCCTTAAAAATGAAGCTGTTTAGCTTGTTACGCCAACTCCACTTAATAGGTAATTATATAATATCAAACACGGAAGGAAAAGAGAAAGGAAAATGTTAAAGGTGGAGTAACAATAATAAATAGTAATTATTTTATATCTAATAATATTAAATTTTAAGAAATATTACTTGAAATACATTTATTAAATATAAATAATATGAGCAGCGAATTCTAAAGAGAAAAGTCCGATCGAATTATTATAATAACTATATGCATTGCCCGGCTTATAACCAATTTTGCATACTTAAGAAACCAGATAGGAATAAATAACATCCATTCATCTTCAGGACATGCATCATCATATTTAAAAAATAGCCTAATCAATGCGAATAATGTTCAAAAAGAAATTATTTAATAGGTGCCTCATCCTAAAAGCTTGGGAAATTTAAACGGCTTAAAATTTTTCTGCTGTTGTAAAAATCATCAATTTAACGTCCAGAATATTTGGATATAGCTTTTGCTGTTTTCTGGCAAAAAGCGCAATGAAAACGCAACGGACGCGGTTTCTTATTATTATCATGGAAATAAGTGTGATTTGAATTTCTTGCGAATTCTATTTGATGAGGCCTATTTGCCCCAGTGAGCGCCCTATTCCTGAATTATTATGATATTTAAGGATTCTGATCCCGAATTATTATCTTCTAAGGGGAAAAAACAGCTTCCCTTTGAACATCCATCAGGAAGAGCCTGATGCTCAAAAAGGCCCGGCAGATCCTTACCAGATCTGCCGGGCCTTTTTGATTTCTTAACCAATATAGAAGACGCTCCTTATGTTTTAAACCAGCTTAAGCTCAATAGCATACTTGATTAAACCTACGGTGTTTTTTGCTCCGGATTTAGCCATAATACTGTTTCGATGGTTGTCAACCGTTCTCTTGCTAATGCATAGTTTATCCGCAATTTCCTGGCTGGAAAGCTCTGCAGCTATACCTTGCAAAACCTCGAGCTCTCTATGAGTAAGCCTGGGCTTGGTTTCACTATCGGTAGGCCGGTCATAACGAATAGCAGTAGCGTATTTTTCCCTCAAAGTGCTATCTAAAAATATATATCCGTGGTAAATCCTTTCTATAGCATCCACTATTATTTCTGTCGTGGCGGTGGATTTCAACAAATAACCCATACAGCCATTACCTAACATCTCCGTGGCAAGATTCGGCTTATCAAACCCTGTAAGCGCTAATATCTTGATTTGTGGAAAATGATAAGTAATATATCGTGACAATTCTGCTCCATTCTGGTCAGGAAGGTGATAGTCGAGTAACAGGACATCAGGAACTTCCACCTGAAGACCTTCAAGTAAAGCAGCACCACTGGTATATCTTCCGGTTACCTCCATATACCCGGTGGTTTTCAATGCATTTTCAATACTTGAAATAATCAATTGATGATCATCTACTATAGCAATTTTCATTACAAAATATCTATTAATAAAGCTGATGAGAAAGAGGCACCACCTTGGCTTTCACCACAATCTCAACAAAGCAGAACAATTAATCTAATTGACAACAGCCACTGACGAATAGGCGATTGCAAAATTCCCCTCCGACAAAAATCTAAAAACACCTTATTTTAGCTCCCCCAAAAAATGGAGATACCGGGAGCGACTCCTCTCCCGGCACTACACTAAAATAAATCTCTCATCATACTACTCTACTTCCTCTAATCTGTTGCTGGCTCCCGTATGCTATTGTTTCACTATTTTATGAACGCCTAATAAATGTTCCGTACCGGCTTTATACGCTTTAAGCAGGTAAATACCGGGAACAAGATTCCTTATTGCAATAGCGGAAGCCTTGTGTTCTGTCTTTATCACTCGTCCATCGATACTATAGAGCATAAGATCAACCGCTAATGGAGCATCAATGAATAACATATCTTTCGCTGGATTAGGATAACATTTAATCATTTTTGATGCTTGTTGTAATTCATCAACCGATACATTACTTACCAGGTAAACATCAGACATCCCGGAACAACCTGCACTATCTACAACCTCTACCGTGTAATTTCCATTTTCTTTAACCTTATATATCCTGTTTGTCGCACCGGGGATCGCTACTTCATTCAGGTACCATTGATAACTATTATAAGCCTGAGTAGTACCTAATTCAAATTCATCAATGGTAATTTCAGGTTTTATATCACGTATTTGTATAATAAAGGTATCTACTATATAATTACAAGCATTTTCCTGATAAGCAACCCAATAAACACCCGGCTCATTGATAGCCCTTTCATTTGTCTCATTACCATCATCCCATCGATAAGAGAATAACCCCGCTGGCACTGTCAAAACTACTTCATTTCCTAAACATATTGCAGTATCACTTGAGGAATTCAATACGGTGTCCACAGGCATTACCAAAGCATCCAGCCCCAAGCCATGGCCATAAAGGATAGCTGACGTAGCTAAAGGAAACAATGCAGTGGCCGGCTGGCTTAAACCTACTGAGTCATAGTTACAACCAACACCGGCTATATTCGGATTCTTAATACGGGCAATAATGGGAGTACCCCTCATCGCCACATAAATAGCACCATCCGGCGCCAGCCGCAAACCATTAAAATCCTTATTGGTATAGGCTACAACATACCTGGATGCCATCACCGCAGAAACATTAGGCAATTGGCTAATATCAAACTGAAGTATATTACCATAAGATGTAAAAAATGAAGGAAGCGAGTTAGTAACATACAACATTTTACTGTCAGGCGAGAAAGAATAACCATACCTGGTAATATTATTCGTTGCGTCCAGGGCCAGGGTATTACTTACCGTTCCCGTACTTGAATTGAAATCACTCAATTCAATCACAGAGGCTAAGCTGGTATTTTGCGCCGTCATCACTACTTTCTTACCATCCGGTGATGCTTTCAGTTCTCCGCCAAACGGACCACTGGGATTAAGGCCTGTGGTGGATACAACTGCAGGATGGACACCTGCATGATCAATTTTGAATGCCAGAAAATCAGGTCTGTTATGTTTATGCGTCAATAACCAGTAGGAACAATCCGCCCCCTTAATAAACGCCATCTTTTCGGACATAAAAGAATCCACTACAATATTCTTCTGCGTGGACACCACATCACCTTTACCGCCGTTGAGGCTCATATCTATTATAGAATAACGTAAGTATCCCGGGTATATTGTGCCATTCAAGTCTTCATTAGCATCCAGCGTAAACAGGTAATATTGATTGGGTTTGGACAGTGATTGGGAAATACCGACACCCTGAGTGGCAGACCCTGCGGCCTGGAAGGAGGGTCCATTACCGAGTATGCCGGTACCATTGGGCATTAAGGTATGGGTGGCATCCCAAACATCATTCCCATTAGAATAAAACAATAAATTGCCTGAAGCATCTGAAACAGAAGACGATCCTTCTACACTGATATTGCTGGACGTAAAAAACACAGGAGTCCCCGTATTAAAATTTAATCCATTTTTATGCCCAAACACCCATTGATTATTTTCTTTTTGGGCGTTAGCAGAGAAAGACAACATTCCCAGATTAAAAAGAAGGAATAAATTGAAACGATTCATAGTTACATTTTTTTTGTGATTAATTAAAAAAGCAATTCAATAAATAATAATTTAGCAGCAATAATTTCTAACGAATAAGAAGAACATTGCCTTCATATGATTCTGATCCGCTATTAAAATCCAGTTGAATTTTATAAACGTATATCCCCTCTGCCTGCATCCGGCCATTAAAATTTCCGTTCCAACCCCGGCCTGAAATTTCATGACTTTCAAAAACCAACTGGCCCCAACGGCTAAACACCTGCATATGAAATGTTTTTATATCTTTTGATAACAACTGGCGTGGAAAGAAGTAATCGTTTACACCATCTCCATTAGGACTAAAAGCATTAGGAATATCCAGGTAACACTCTTTTTCGATAACAATAGACTGTTGGTTGATGCAGCCCTCAGGAGAGGTTAACAGGCAACTGTATTCGCCGGCTTGTGTGACAACCAAACGATCCGCATTTGTCCCATCGCTCCAGAGCCAGTGGTGGCCCGCAGGCTGTATTATTTTATTATATACTACTATTGGCGCACCATCACATAAGGAACCTTCTGCTACCAGGTTAATAGAGGGGATCTTATTTACCCTAATTGTATCTCTGTAATCGGTTTCGGGACAGGCCCTTAAGGTTGCCGCCAGTTGAACAGCTACTTTACCCTCCTGATCAAAAGCATGTTGGATAAGTGTATTTTCAGTGCCTGTAGTCAAATAGCTCCCGTCGCCCCAATCCCAGCTCAACTTTAATACACTGCTATCCGTCCGGGCAGAAAAAACAATAGACGCTCCGGCACACACGCTATTTTTATCCCAGTCAAAGTGTGCTGAAAATGGCTTATCTACTATAATCATCCTACGGGCAGTGTCGCTACACTTCTCTCCCTGACCGGCAAGCAAGATATTATAGCTTCCTTCTTTAAGGTAGCTATGATTGGGAGCCGGCTGCTGATCGGTAGTCCCATCTCCAAAATCCCAATAAAAGGATTTATAATACGGGTGTGAAGTATTAATAAGCTGAAGAACCTTTTCTATACAAGCCAGGCTATCTGACAAAAAATCTACACGGTGCACTACGGTACCCAGGGTTACCCTTAGGGTAGTATCACAATAAGCATTGCTAATCTGCAGGCTATAGACGCCGGGAGGAACATTTTCAAGGGTATCTGAGTAAGATATAATATTACCCCCAACATCCCGCCAGGCATAAACCCAGTCTGTTATACTGTCTGTGCCCTGCAGCCATGCTACAGCATTATCCATTCCCCTGCAGGCATCCTCTGTATGTAGCGTTGGCAAATCGCCGGACTGGAAAGTTATATAAAAGGTATCTGTATGTTTTGTACATGGGGAGGTAAAATAGTTTACCCAATAAACACCTGAATGCGCCACCTCCCTTTGAGGCGATAAAACACTATCATTCCAAATATAATCAAATCCATCCTGATGAACCGCCTCCAAATGAGTCCTGGAAGTAAAACAGGGTATCGTATCTACACGCACCGAACTAACGGTATCCTGCTTCAATGCTGCTATCACATTAGGTAATCCGCTCCTTGTACGCATTCCTTGGGGCATAATGATAGCATTACCCTGGAAATCAGCTGAACTTCCCGAAAGATTAGGTGAATGAATGGCGCCCATAACCCCGCCGGTATAATCTGAATTAAAATAGATTTTACCATCCGGCCCCAGCTTAAGGTGGGAAAAACCCAAGGGACCTAAATAGGCTCTTGAGGCCCGAATAGCATCTTCTCCCGATTTGCTGACATCGAATTGATAAAGAGGCTTGGAGCTACCATTAACAGCATTGACATATAATTTTGTATTATCCGGAGAAAAGCAGGTACCATATCCTCCGGAGGTGGGCAATAATTGTATTGGATTTCTAACCATGCCTGTAGCAGGATCAAAATCACATAGAATAAGTCCGTCAACGCCCCCACCATTCACAGTGCTTCTGGTAGCAGCCAGCTTAAGACGATCAGGCGAAACAGCAACACACCCTACCATATTGGAATCCGGCGCTCCGGTACCTACCGGCGACAATACAGGAATAGGGGCCACTCCGGCATCAGTTATTTCATAAGCCTTAAAGACGGAATTCTGGCTACATACCAGTAACCACAAATTACACCTGTCTCCAACAACGGCGGTCATTTTCTCCTGCAAGACAGAATCCAGTAAAATTCCCTTCTGGTTGGAGACAACGGCACCCAAACCATTATCAAGACGCATATCTACGACACTATAATACAATCTGCCTGCATTACTTCCTTGTTCGAGAGAGGTAAGGGACCAAATATAATAAAGATGCCTGCTGCCAGGCACCGGCATAATCAACGCTCCCTGGGAGGTACTCGAAGTAGGAGTTAAGGAATTGCTCGACGGGATGGGGGTAAGGGCATTCCCATTTTGCATCAATGCATGTTCTTTATTCCAAACATAATAGCCATCTGTGTAAAATAACAATTGTCCCTGGTCATCGCAAACAGAAGCATTTCCCTCTCCAAAACCCTCCATACTTGTGGCAACAGGTACAGGAGCCCCCTGAGTAAAATCCAGCCCCGCATGATCACCAAAAGCCCACACATTTTCCTGTTGTGACCAAAGAGATCCTCCGGCCAGCATACACACAGAAAGTATAAAAACAGTTTTAGCGCTCATATTAATAATACAAAGGTGATGAATGAGTAACTTCAAAAAAATGGCAACTAATACCCAATTTAAACCTGGGCATATAGGTATAAATGCTCATATAGATGTCCATTTAATTAGGAAAGCATAAAGCATTATATGTAAAATATTATTTTCAACTAAGCAATAAAATACAAATTGTATGGGATTTATAATTATTTTTATCATCGCTTTATTGATTTTCCTTACAAAAGGAGCTGGTTATTTTTCCTTCTGATGAAAAGACTATTTTTAACAATACTATCTGTAGTATCTATTGCCTTGTTGTACGGTCAATTGAAACCTGCAGTAAGACAAGATGAACAACGCAAAGACAGTATAGTTCCCGGGAATGATCTGCCCCATATTCTGGATATGATGCCGCCAAAGCTGGATCATGTAGCACAAATCATTCAAATCGGCCAAGGACTTCAAAAACGCGGGAAATATGAAGCGGCTTTAATCTGGTATCAATACGCATTACCCGACTTGGTACTTTCTCCAACATTGCGGCATGAAATTTATAATGATGCTGCCATCACTTACGAAAAATTAGGAGATTATGAGATGGCCCTAAAGAACTACCTCAGGGC
>CAZFKK010000056.1:1619-13375 GCA_964519735.1 uncultured Taibaiella sp. | reverse complement strand
AGGAGTTTGGGGCGCTCAGGGTGAAGGGATGGTGCAGCATCTTGGATTAAAGGATGAAGTTTTTGGCCGGGTACATACCTTTGGGAAAGCACTGGGCAGTCACGGCGCAGTGGTCGTAGGCGGACAGATCCTTAAGGATTTCCTCGTTAACTTCGCACGGCCTTTCATTTTCACTACCGCCCTTAGTGCAACTGCAGTGCTGCGTATCCGGAAAGCCTATGAATGGATGCAGGCACATTCCCTGACCCGGGAGATCCTACATCAGCGTATCCAATATTTCAGGGACCATAAACCCGACCTGGAGGGACTGTACTGGAAACCGGCTATCAGCCCTATACAAAGCCTGATCCTGGGTAGTAATGACCGGTGCAGGGACTGTGCCTCGTACCTGAGATCCCATGGATTGCAGGTGGCAGCCATTACCCACCCTACCGTAGCCCGGGGTACAGAACGGATCCGCATCTGCCTGCATGCCGATCATACGACACAACAAATAGATCATTTATTCAATACCCTGATAGCATGGTCAAGCACCCACATATAGCCATTGCCGGTATCCATACGGATATTGGTAAAACCATAGTCAGCGCTGTTCTGGCAGCAGCAATGCATGCCGACTACTGGAAACCGGTTCAGGCCGGTAACCTGGATGACAGCGACAGCCTTAAAGTCCGGCAATGGGTGAGTCATCCGCAAACCAGGGTTCATCCGGAGGGAATACAATTGCAACAAGCGGCATCTCCGCATGCGGCAGCAGCAGCAGAACAGTTGACCTACAATTGTTTGCAACTCCGATTCCCGCAAACGACCAATACTTTGATTATTGAAACTGCAGGGGGACTATTGTCTCCCATGGATCCGGAACATACCGTGGCGGATTTCCTGGCCCACCATCAGCTTCCTACCCTATTGGTAAGCCGGACTTACCTGGGCAGCATCAATCATACCCTACTCAGTATCGAGGTGATGCGGCAAAGAGGAATTCCTATCCTGGGCATCTTATTCAACGGAGCGCCTGATGAAGCCAGCAGCACTTTTATAGAACAATACACCGGCATTACTGATCTTTGGTGGCTGCCGGAGCTGGAGGTGCTACAACCGGAATCTATTGCGGCGGCAGCGCTGCAATTTCGTAAACAATATTTATAAATCATTTGCTATGCCCGGATTAAAAGAAAGAGATAAAGGAGTCATCTGGCATCCCTATACGCAAATGCAGATCTGGCCGGAAGCCATAGGCATCACTCAAGGAAAGGGAATTTACCTCATCGACGAAGAAGGCAACCGCTATATCGATGCCATAGCTTCCTGGTGGGTCAACCTCCATGGGCATGCCCATCCTTATATTGCAGAACAGATCAGCCAACAGTTGCTGCAACTGGAACATACTATATTTGCCGGTTTTACTCATGAGCCGGCGGTACGCCTGGCCGAGCGGCTACTGCCCTTATTGCCGGGTGCTATGGAACGGATATTTTATTCGGACAATGGTTCCACTGCTGTAGAGGTAGCCTTAAAAATGGCCTTGCAGTATCATCAGAACAAAGGCAAACCCAGGCAAAAGATATTGGCGCTGGAAGGAGCCTATCATGGAGATACCCTGGGCGCAATGTCTGTAAGCGCCCGCAGCTTATTTACCGCTTCTTTTGACAGCTTATTGTTCCAGACAGAATTCCTGCCTTTCCCCGGGGCCGGGCAGGAAGCGCTTACTCTGAACAAATTGAAGGAATTATTACAACAGGGTAATGTAGCCACATTGATCGTAGAGCCCCTCGTTCAGGGCTCCGGTGGCATGCGCATGTACACTCCTGATATATTGCAACAGCTATTCCACTTATGCCGCCAATATGATTGTCTTATCATAGCGGATGAAGTGATGACCGGTTTTGGCCGGACCGGTACCCTGTTTGCCTGCGGTCAGCTTGAAGGAGCACAACCGGATATCGTCTGCCTGTCCAAAGGCCTGACCGGTGGAACAGTACCGCTGGGCATTACTGCATGTACGCAAGCCATCTTTGAAGCTTTTCTCAGCGATGATGATGCCCGGAAGACTCTATACCACGGGCATTCCTTTACCGCTAATCCTATAGCCTGTACAGCAGGACTGGCCAGCCTTGATTTATTGCTGGATCCTTTATGCCAGGAGCAGATCCGGATGATCAGTGCGGCACACCTGGTGCAGCTCAATAAATGGTCCGGGCATGCCAAAATAAAAGATATTCGCGCTTGCGGTACCATATTGGCCCTGGAACTGGATACTGATAGCCCCACAGCCTACCTGAACCGGCAAAGGGATTTTATTTACCGCTTCTTCCTGGAAAGAAACATTTTAATGAGGCCCCTGGGCAATATTATTTATATCTTACCCCCTTATTGTATCTCTGAGGCACAATTGACCTATATTTATGAACAAATTGACGCCTTATTACTTATCCTTTAATTACAAATGCGTTAGCTATGTCTTTATTACAACAAACCCTCGAACAAATAGTCCGGAACGACGAATTACATGCCCGCTGGCTGAATGCCTTATCCATGATGGAAAATACCGGTGCCCGTAAGATCTCCCGTTACGAGCACCCGATACATACCGGTATCACCGTACTCAAACATGCGGCAGAAGAAGCCCGGCATGCCTATTATCTGAAAAAGCAAATTGGTAAACTCGGCGAAGGCCTTTGCCCGGATTATAGTTTTGAATACCTGCTGGCACCCATCAGCAGTTACCAGTATCTGCACCAGTTGGATGCCAGCACCTGCCGCTATCTTTATGCCAAAGGATATAGCGGCCGTGCTTTATTTGATGCGGCATATATCCTGGTCACCTATGCGATCGAAGTACGGGCTGATGATTTATATGGCATTTACCAGGAGGTACTTACTGCTGCAGGAGCTAAAGTCAATGTAAAATCTATTATCCTGGAGGAAGCCGGGCACCTGGAAGAAATGACACGCATGCTGGAACAATTCCGGCCAGACTGGCAGGATTTCGCTGCCGATATCTGTGCCCTGGAAACCCGGTTGTTTGAGCAATGGATTGAGGCAGTGGCAGCTTGTCCGGAATTGAAAGCCGTCCGGGGTGCTTTATCTGCTGCAGAATAGAAAGGGTAGCCACTTAAGCGTTCATTTTTCTTATTTTAATTTTCATTGCCTTTTGTCTTTGCAGCAACATACCGTATTTATCAAACAACTCAGCCAGCAGCTGGGATTTGATTACTGTGGTATTGCCCGGGCCCGGAAGCTGGAAGACGATGCCCGTAAACTGGAACAGTGGCTGATGAAGGGATACCAGGGCGCCATGGGTTATATGGAGCGGAATTTTGATCTTCGTATTGACCCTACCCAACTTGTGCCCGGAGCCAAGTCGGTTATTACCCTGCTTCTGAATTATAGTCCCGGGGAAGAACAGGCAGCCGATGCTCCTAAAATTGCCCGGTATGCCTGGGGGAAAGATTACCATGAGGTGATCCGGGAAAAGATGAACACTTTCCTCGCAGGCATCAGGGCAGAAGTGGGCGCTGTAGAAGGACGGGGCTTTGTAGATAGTGCACCGGTGCTGGAACGAAGCTGGGCCGTACAGAGTGGTCTGGGTTGGGTAGGAAAAAACGGCAACCTGATCCATAAACAAAGTGGCTCTTATTTCTTCATTGCCACCCTCATCGTGGACCTTGTCCTGGAATATGACGATCCCTTTGCCCGGGATTATTGTGGTACCTGCACCCGATGCATAGAGGCCTGCCCTACCGATGCCATTGTAAATCCGGCCTTGATCGATGGAAGCAAATGCATTTCCTACCTGACTATTGAGTTGAAGGACGAATTGATCGCTCCTGAATTTAAAGATAAAATGGAAGGCTGGATGTTTGGTTGCGATATCTGCCAGGAAGTCTGCCCCTGGAACCGTTTTAGTCAGCCTCACCAGCAGGAGGCATTTGCCCCTCTGCCCGAAGTACTTAATTTCAGCACAGCAGCATGGGAAGCTATGGACGAAGATTTTTTCCGCACTTTGTTCAAGCATTCCCCTTTAAAGCGCAGCAAATGGAAGGGCATTCAGCGGAACATCCGGTTTATTGCAAAAGAAAGTTAAGTATAATCCCAGGGTTTAATAGCTATTCCACCAACCTTTAGTGCCCCAGGCCCAGGATACAGGCATAAACAGGAAGCTGACGGTCAACTGCTGGCCGGCATTCATGGAAGTTTTAACCTGCATATTATTATAATTGGCCAGGGTTTCATCACCTGTATAGAAAGGGATCTTCCCAAAAGCATACAGGGCTCTTATTTTAAAACAAATACCCAGGAATACATTGAAATCTGCCTTTACAAAAGGCGTAACGCCCCAGGTCATCTTACCCTCTTCAAAAGCAGTAAGTGCCATGGAAGTATAAGCACCTGCACCAAAAGTACTGCCCCATCTCATATTTTTGGCCAGGAAGGCTTCGTTCCCGAATTTAAAATCTGCGCTTAACGGCAGGGCCAGTTGCATAGTGCCTCCCAGTTTTGAATCAGGATGGAACGTATAGCTCGTGTGTCCCTCATCATCGATATAGGTACCGCCATAAGCCGGCGCGTCAAACTCCCAAACCATCAGGTTGCCCTGGAAAGCCATACCTAATGCCAACATACATTTATCATTCATTTTACTTAAAGGGAAACTTAAGCCCATAGCTACACCGGGAGCCAGCATAGGCCGGATATTGTTGGTTTTAATCGTGGTGTCCCGGTTATCATTCAGGATGAAGGTCCGCTTGTAAGAGGCAAAAGGCATAGCATAGGAAAAACCGATTTCAAAACGTTGCATATGCGGCATAATGCCGAAGGTAGGCATCAATTCGAATCCCTGGGCATTCAGGACAACAGGACAACAAACAGGCAATAATAAAACAACAGCAAGCCGCTTAAACAGGAAAAGTTTGTTCATAAAAAGCAATTTAATTGCCGCAAATAAAATATAAAAATCTGATAAGCCGAAACCCCGCCCCCCGGATCACGCCTGCGAATCCTGGTATCTTAACAGGCAATTGCGATAAAACAGAAGGTATCAAGCGCCCGTTATATCTTAAAAAACGGAAACATACATTAAATAATACATTAAAAATGCATTTTATTAAACTGGCATAGTATTTGTTATCAATAATATAAAATGTATTTCATGGAATTAATGCATTATTTATCCGTCGTACTGGCGAAGCTAAATGGTGATTTGAATGGCGAAGTGAAATTTCATCACACCTGGGAATTAGTGAGGCGGTATATGATGTGGAAATATAAATTGCATCCCTTCCTGCTGCAACCTGAGGGCTTTCATATCGGGAACGCAAATACATTAGATATCTTTCGTATTGTTGACCATATTAATAAGGTAGAGGGAAATCAGGTGGTCTATGCTCATTATAATCCCACTGACTGCAATACTATAATAGATACCAATATTTTTAATTTCCTGGATAAAAAGTTTATTGAAGAGATGGAAATGAGGTTGGTGTAATTGCTTTGCATTCCAAAGCAATGGCCATCCGGCAAAATCCGGTTTACAAAGAAGAAAAATCAACTTTAGCCGGTAGCTTCAGTATGACAATCCTGACAGAATGACTCCGCGGTCAAAAGCCCCCAAATGAATAGGCCCGGCAGGAACAACATTATCAGGATACCAGTTGCTGAAAGGATCATCCACAAATACCTATTACCATGGGTATTATATTTGAAAAATAGGCCAACCCATAATTCCTCTAAGGGAAGAACGGGCAAAAGACTACAACACAGAGCCCACGAAATCAAAAAGGAAAATATAAGCGGAAAGAAATTTTCAAAAAAAACGAATTAAACACTTGTTTAATTTAAACAAGTGTTTAATTTTGCGCCGCTATTCCGAGATTTTGAATCCTGAAGCTAAAATTATCTGACGTTATTACGAACAAGTTATGAAACTTGTCATCGGCAGTATACCGTTGACAAACATGGAAAATGAATTGAATGACAAGCAGCTCTTAATCATGAGCAAAGCATTGGAGATCTTTGCAGAGCAAGGGTTCGACTCTACCTCAGTGAGGGATATCGCACAGCAGGCAGAAGTCAATGTGGCCATGATATCCTATTATTTTGGCTCTAAAGACAAATTACTGGAAGCTATTTTCAAAAACCATACGGATAAGATCAAGCATAAGATCGCGTCGATCATGCACTCCAAAACACTAGCCCCGCTCGAAAAGGTAGATCACATCATTGATACCTATATAAAGGTAATCGGAGAGAACAGGCTTTTTCACCGTTTATTGATGAGAGAACAGTTATTGGCCAAGAGCGGCCCTTTATATGATTCCATAAGAGACATGAAAATGCGCAACCGGAGCCTGATTGAAGCAGCAGTCAAAAGCGGTCAGAAAGCAGGCGTGTTTCAAAAAGATATTGATGTCAGCATGCTTTCTGTTACTCTTTTCGGAAGCGTGAATCATTATATCTCCAATTATAGATTTATTCATTCCACTGCCAGTCCAAAGGATGATGAGGAAAACTCTTTTTCCACACCTGTCCTTGAAAAATTAAGCAATCATTTAAAAGTAATGTTCAAAGCATTTTTAACTTATGGAATACCTGGTCAACAATAGAACCCGCCTTCTGGCTTTCCTGTTTTCAGCGCTAACTGTCCAACCCTTACTGGCACAAACTACGCGTCCCCTTTCTCTTCAGGAAGCCATTCAGTTGGGTCTTGCCCATAGTAAGCAACTTAAAGTGGCTGATGCCCGGATCAGGGAAGCCGCCGGCATGGTTTCAGAAGCCAGGCTACGTCAATATCCCGACCTCAAAGTTTCCGGCGCTTATATGCGTGTGAATCAACCGGACATTGATTTAAAAGTAGCCTTGGGCAGTCCGCAGCAAGGCAGCGGTGAGGAGCAGGCAGCTATACCTGCCATTAACCAGTTAAGTTATGCCATGGCTAACCTTTCGCTTCCTCTTTTTGCAGGAATGAAGATAAGGAGCGGCATTGAATCTGCGCAATACCTGAAGAAAGCCATAGAACTGGATGGCGTAAAAGAGCAGGACGAAGTTATTCAAAATACCATTGCAGCCTATTATAACTTGTATAAGGCACAAGCTGCAACACAACTGATGGAGGAGAACCTGAGACAGGCACAGCAACGTGTTCAGGATTTTGAAAACCTTGAGAAAAATGGTTTATTGGCCCGCAATGATTTATTAAAAGCCCGGCTGCAAGAGTCTAATGTAGCATTGGCGCTCCTTGATGCGGAAAATAATAGGAAAATCGCCAGTTTCAACATAAACCTGATGTTAGGCATTAGTGAACCTACTCTTCTGGACCTGGATAAAGCCGATCTGAACCAGATGCCTTCAATAGGCAGTATGGAGGAATGGGAGCAACTGGCCTTGACCCACCGGGCCGACTATAAGGCACTACAGCAGCGGCAGGAAGCTTCACGCATCGGGATTAAGGCTGCCAAAGGCGATTATTATCCTTCTCTGGCACTGACCGGTGGTTATGTAGCTGCCTATATTCCTGATTTCCTTACCGTCACTAATGCGGTGAATGTTGGTGTGGGCGTAAGCTACAACCTTGCTTCTTTATACAAAACCGGGGCTAAAGTAAAGCAAGCTCAAGCCGCACAGGAGCAATTATACTGGTCTGCTCAGCAAACAAATGATGTGATCAGGATGCAGGTTCACCAGGCTTACCAGAACTACCTGCAACAAAACAGGAAAATTGAGGTGTATCAGAAAGCGGTAGAGCAGGCCCATGAAAATTACCGCATTACTAAAAACAAATATGATAATGCCCTGGCTACAACTACCGACCTGCTGGATGCAGATGTAGCCCAGCTACAAGCCAGTATTAATTATGAATATGCCAAGGCAGATGCTTTAGTTGCCTATAATAGATTATACGAAACCGCAGGTCTGCTGGAGAAAGAACTTCAGTTAAAACCCTAATACCGGAATTCCCTGTTCAAGTTAACCCAATATTTAATATATCAATTCATTCAATAATGGAAAATACGCCTTCCCAACCCGTAGCGACAGAAAAAAAAGGAAAAAACAAAAGTTTTGCCCTGATATTCGGTGCGGTCGTTATCGCCGGAAGCACCTATGGTGTGGTCAAATATTTACATGGTCAAAAACATGAAGAAACAGACGATGCCCAGATCGAGGCTTTGATCAGTCCGGTCATTCCCAGGGTATCCGGCTATATTGCAGCAGTCAGGATCGGGGACAATCAAATGGTTCATAAAGGCGATACGCTCGTCCTGTTGGATGACCGGGATTTTAAGATAAAAATTGCGGAGGCAGAAGCTGCTGTTGCCACGGCGCAAAGCAATGCTTCCGTGGCCGGAGCCGGCATCCCGGTAGTGCAGGCCAACATCCTTTCTGCCGAGTCCAATGTCCAGACTGCAGATGCTCAGATCGAAGCGTTAAAGGTTAACGTATGGCGGGCCAACCAGGATTTTAAAAGGTATGAAAACCTGTATAAGGATCATTCTATTACCCAACAACAATACGAACAGGCATTAGCGGCTAAGCAAACAGCAGAGCGCCAGCTTGAAGTATTACAGACCCAGAAACAAAGTGCCACACGTCAATCCAGCGCTATCGGCCGGCAAAGGAACGTCTCAGCCGGGCAGGTGTCCGTAGCCCAGGCCATGATTAAACAACGGGAGACAGAACTGGAAGCCGCCCAGTTAAACCTGAGTTATACTGTCATTACTGCTGCTGTAGACGGGCAGGTCTCCCGGGTCAACCTGCAGCCTGGCCAACTGGTGCAGGCAGGACAGTCTCTTTTCAATATCGTACCCGGAGTGACCAAATGGGTCGTAGCTAATTTTAAAGAAACCCAATTAACTAAAATGAAAGCAGGCCAAAAAGTAACGATTAAAGTGGATGCTTTTCCCGACCATGAGTTTGAAGCTACTCTTACTTCTTTCAGTCCCGCTACAGGTTCCAAATTTTCTTTACTCCCACCGGATAATGCCAGTGGTAACTTTGTCAAGGTAGTCCAAAGAGTACCCGTAAAGATGGAATTTACAGACAAGCAAGATCCCCGGCTGCAGCAATTACGTCCCGGGATGAATGTATCTGTTGATGTTCATTTAAATTAAGCTCTCCCCGATCAGTAACCTATTTTTATGCAACAAGAGTCCCTGGTAGAATATGGCAGTCGCCGTGCTATTGTTACCCTTACCGCTATCTTCTGCGCCTTGCTGGAGATCGTGGACACGACCATAGTCAATGTGGCCATCAATGATATGAAGGGCAATATGGGTGCTACACTGAGCGAAATAGGCTGGGTCATTACCGCCTATGCTATCGGTAATGTGATCATTGTGCCCATGACCAGCTGGCTATCCCGGCAATTCGGCCGTCGCAATTATTTTGCCGCTTCCATCCTATTATTTACCGTCTGTTCCTTCCTTTGCGGCAATGCCACGACGATGTGGGAACTCATACTGTTCCGTTTTCTGCAGGGGCTGGGTGGCGGCGCCCTTCTGGTCACCTCCCAAACCATTATTACCGAAAGCTGGCCGGTGGAAAAACGGGGAATGTCCCAGGCTATATATGGCTTAGGGGTAATTATAGGCCCCACATTAGGGCCGCCTCTCGGTGGTTATATTGTTGAAAATTTCAGTTGGCCTTATATTTTCTATATTAATATTCCCATTGGTATCATTGCTTTTATGCTGACCATGCGTTTTGTGCGCAGCCCCAGGTACGGCGACAAAAAATCTTCCGGCGAAGTGGATTGGTGGGGGATTATTTTCCTGGCCGCAGCGGTAAGCTCCCTACAATATGTCCTGGAACGGGGACAAGAGGACGATTGGTTCAATAATTCTACCATACTGTTGCTGTCCATTACTGCAGTATTGGGGTTTTACTTTTTTATCTGGCGGGAGCTTACCTGTAAAAATCCCATAGTAGAGCTCAGGGTCCTGAAAAACGGCAACCTGCGTATCGGTACGATACTTTCATTCATTATGGGTTTCGGATTATACTGTTCTACCTTTATCGTTCCCCTGTACCTTCAGAATTCTTTAGGTTGGAATGCACAACAGGCAGGTATGATCATGATCCCTGCGGCTTTAATGACTGCCTTTATGATGCCCATTATCGGGATGCTGCTTCAGAAAGGGATTAAACCCCAGTATCTTGCAGCCCTGGGCATGTTCCTCTTTTTCGTCTACAGCTTCTGGGGGCACCAGATCCTTACCCCGGATACCAGTAAGGAGGCCTTCTTTTGGATGTTAATGTTACGGGGGGCAGCTATGGGGATGCTCTTTATCCCGGTATCCACTATGGCACTTTCTACCTTAAAAGGGCAGCAAATAGGACAAGGCGCTTCATTTACAGGTATGATGCGCCAACTGGGCGGATCTTTCGGTATCGCCTTAATTACTACTTTTATGACCCGGGGCAATGCCATACACCGGGGAGATCTGATTCAAAATATAACACCGGACAATCCCCTGTTTGAACAGCAATTACAGGGGATGCAAGCTAAATTCATGTCGGCAGGCATGCCGGCCAACCAGGCCCATGCTGCGGCTTACCGGGCTATAGACGGTTCCATATCCAAACAAGCCGCGGTACTGACCTATATGGATGTCTTCCTGTATATCGGTATCATGTTTTTGGTTTGTGTCCCTTTTATCTTAATGATTAAATCCGGGAAAAAGAAGGTCAGTGTAGCTGATGCCATGCATTAATTCCTGCTGTTGCCCGGCTTTTGTGCGCAACAAGTAGTTAAGACACACGGGAAGGACCCGTGTGCCAGTCTTTGCAAAAAATCAGTTTATAGTATTTTCCAAAAGAAAACGATCCCTGATGCTAATCTTCCACCTGTTTTCTGTTCTTCATTAAGTAATAAACAGGAATACCTATCAGTACGATAATCAATCCGGGCCAGGTAAACTGGGGTTTAAAACCTATCAGCAGGATACAAAAGCTAATGCCTAAAATAATATAAAGTGCCGGTAGAAAGGGATAACCGAAAGCTTTATAAGGTCTTTCCAGGCCCGGTTTTTTCTTCCTTAAAATGAATATTCCGATGATCGTAAACACATAAAAGATCACAACCACAAAAGAGATCATATCCAGCAGATCGCCGTATTTGCCACTCAGGCAGAGTATGGCGGCGACCACACATTGGGCCCACAAAGCCCATTGAGGCACTCCATTTTTATTCAGATGGCCCGCTTTCTGGAAGAAGAGACCATCACGCGCCATGGTATAATACACCCTGGAGCCTGAAAGGATCAAACCATTGTTACAGCCGAAGGTAGACACCATGATCAGGATGGCAATCAAGGTCGTACCAAAGGCCGGAAAGATTTTATTAGCGGCAGCCACAGCTACCCGGTCGTCGGCGGGGAAAGCCAGTTCCTGCAGGGGCATTACATTCAGGAACATCAGGTTGGCAGATACATATATAAGCGTGACGATCAGGGTACCCAGGAAAAGGCTGAGGCCTACATTGCGCGCCGGATTCTTCATTTCAGCCGCAATGAAGGTTACATTATTCCAGGCATCGCTGCTGAAAATGGAACCCACCATAGCAGCGGCGATAGCGCCGAGGAGCATCTGTCCGGAGACCGGCATCCAGGACGCAGGCTGTAAGTTACCATCAGCGCCCACCTGGCCGGCATTCTTCATTGCATCGAAGCCACTGGCCCAGTTTTCCGCCCAGAAGCTTTCTTTAACCAATATAAAACCGAAGAGGATCAGGCTAAACAGGGCTGCCAGCTTGGCAAAGG
>CAZFKK010000056.1:0-1609 GCA_964519735.1 uncultured Taibaiella sp. | reverse complement strand
TTTGCCTTCTTTGACCCCCTTGGAATTGACATAGGTCAACAATACAATAATGCCTATGGCTACCAGTTGCCCGGAATACACTTTGACAATCCCGGCATCAAACAGGAAATAGTTATTGCCTAATTCCGGTACAAGGTAGGCCAGAAACTTTGAAAAGGCCACGCCTACCGCAGCAATGGTCCCGGTTTGAATGACAGTGAACAAACTCCAGCCATATAAAAAGGCAATGAGTTTATTATAGGATTCTTTGAGGTAAACATATTGCCCTCCGGCTTTGGGAAACATCCCGCTTAACTCTCCGTAGCTAAGGGCTGCCGTCATCGTCATGAGACCGGTGATCACCCATACCGCAATCAGCCATCCGGCGCTACCCACATTCCGGGTAATGTCGGCACTGACAATAAAAATACCGGAACCAATCATGGAACCGGCGACAATTAATACCCCATCTGTAAGGCCCAGGGACCGGCGGAAAGAGCCTTCTCCTGGTTGATCTGTAAGTTTGTTTAATGACATAGAAGGTTTTGATTTTGCCCCAATATCTAAAAAAAATTGATCTTTTAAAAATTTTAGCAAAAAAAAAATGAATTTATCAGCTTACTTCCACGATCAGAAATTTAAGGTATTGCGTGTTAGGCACATTCCATAGGATGGGATGGTCTGCCGACTGGGTTTGCCAGCTTACCTGGCGTATTATTTTTTTTGCATCTTTGGCTGCCTTGTCCACAATATCCAGGAATAACTCCGGGGAAACGAGGTTGGTACAGGAAGCAGTCACCAGGAAACCGCCGGGTTTCAGCAGTTTCATCCCCCTGAGGTTAATTTCTTTATATCCTGTCACCGCTTTCTGAATGTTCTCCCGGCTTTTGGTAAAAGCAGGTGGATCCAGGATAACCGTGTCATACCTCCGGCCCTCTTTGACCCATTGTTTCAAGACATCAAAAGCATTGACATTTTCAAAATTGCAGCGATCCGAATAGCCATTCAATTCCGCATTCCGGCGTGCCGTCTGTACGGCAAAATCAGAAATGTCGAGGCCTAATACACTTTTAGCGCCGTATTTTGCCGCATGCATGGAAAAAGTACCTGTATAACAGAAAGCTTCCAGCACATCCGCACCCTTCACCACTTGTTGGATAGCTCTTCTATTATCCTGCTGATCCAGGAAATAACCGGTTTTCTGCCCCTGTACCAGGTCCACATGGAATTTTAATCCATTTTCTTCAATAATAATATTGGTATCAAAAGGCTCGCTTAAGAAACCTTTTACCTGCTTCATCCCTTCCAGTTCCCGGACCGGCACATCGTTACGTTCATAAATCCCCTTAGGTTTAAAAATAGTCTGCAGGGACCGTACAATAGCCTCTTTCCAGCGTTCTATACCCAGGGATAACGTCTGAATCACCAAATAATCGTTGAATTTATCGATCACAAGGGCCGGCAATTCATCCGCTTCCCCAAAGATCAGGCGGCAATTTTCTATATACCCCAGCCGCTGGCGGTAGTTCCATGCTTTTTGAATACGGTTGAGAAAAAACGCTTCATCAATCTGTTCGTTCTGATTGCGTGTGAGCAGATGTACTTCGACACCATGTTTTTTAGCCAACGG
>CAZFKK010000055.1:6223-13386 GCA_964519735.1 uncultured Taibaiella sp. | reverse complement strand
TGTGTGTACTGGTGCCTGGCAAAAAATGCATCGGCACTATAAGGGCCAAAGGCCAATATACCCTCTTGCTGCAATTGCCCTACCGCCGGTTGAATCACAGTTTGTTCCTCCCTACCGATCAATCCCTCATCTCCTGCATGGGGATTCAAGCCCAATACGGCTATTTTCGGCTTTGTGATACCAAAATCCCTGATCAGGGTATCTTTAAGCAGATGCACTTTACGTACAATCAATTCTTTGGTAATATTTCCAGCCACTTCCGAAACAGGAATATGCTCTGTCACCAACCCCACCCGGAAATTATCCTGGTAAAGGAGCATCACGACATCTTTCGCTTCGAATTTTTCTTTAAAAAAGGGGGTATGCCCCGTATAATTAAAATCCGGAACCTGTGTATTTTTTTTGTGTATAGGCGCGGTCACTATGGCATCAATCTGTCCGTCCTTAAGACACTGTGCGGCAACCAGCAAAGAGCGAACTGCATATTTTCCGCCCACTTCTGTAAGTTCTCCGGGAGTAATGCTCACCTCTTCCTCCCAGCAGTTAAATACATTGACCTGTTTCGGGTTAAGGCTGTCAAAGCTTTTTGTACTGGCAAACTGGAAGGGATGGTCTGCCACAATGCGCCTGTAATAATTCAATGCTTTATTGGAAGCAAAGATTACCGGGGTGCACAAATCCAGCATCCTGTTATCCGAGAAAATCTTGATGATGATTTCCAGCCCTATACCATTAAGGTCTCCGGTGGTAATACCTATAATCGGTTTATCCATTTATTGATTTCGCGTTTGGTTTGGAATATGAAGCATCAATAAGCCTGCAAATTAACGAATGATATTTAATTTCCTGGATTTTATCCTCAAATACAGGGGGCATAGTCCTGGAATCACAGAGCAGGTGTGCCACGCTTCGGCTATATTCCTTAGTTTTGTTGCTCATTTCAAAATAATATGTATGACTGCGGATAAAAAGGTTTACCAAAACATCCTGGAAACAATTGGCAACACCCCATTAATCAAACTCAACAAAGTCGCAGCAGACCTTCCCTGTCCTGTTTACGCAAAGGTAGAGTTTTTCAATCCCGGCAACTCCATAAAAGACCGTATGGCCGTCAAAATGTTGGAAGTTGCTGAAAAAGAAGGCAAAATAAAACCCGGCGGCACTATTATTGAAGGCACATCCGGCAATACGGGCATGGGTCTTGCTTTAGCAGCTATCCAAAAAGGCTACCGTTGTATCTTTACCACCACTGATAAACAATCAAAAGAAAAAGCAGATATTCTGAAGGCATTAGGTGCGGAAGTCATTATTTGTCCCACCAATGTAGAACCCGAAGATCCCAGATCCTATTATTCTGTTTCCAAAAGGCTGGCTACAGAAGTCCCTAATAGCTGGTATGTCAATCAATATGACAACCTGGCCAACAGATTGGCTCATTATGAGCAAACAGGCCCGGAAATCTGGGAACAGACAGAAGGAAAAATAACCCATCTTATCGTGGCTACCGGTACAGGGGGCACGATTACCGGAACAGGTAAATACCTTAAGGAAATGAACCCGAACATCCAGGTATGGGCTATTGACAGCTATGGTTCCTTACTGACCAAATGGTTCCGCACGGGTGAAATAGATATGAAAGAAGTTCATCCCTATATTACAGAAGGGATCGGGGAAGACTTTGTTCCGGAGAACTACCAGAAGGAATACATCGACTATTTCGAACAGGTGACGGATAAGGATGGGGCTGTTATGGCCAGGCGTATCGCTAAAGAAGAAGGTATATTCGTTGGCTATTCCGCTGGTTCTGCACTATCGGGGCTCAAACAGCTCAAAAACAAATTAAAAAAAGATGATCTTGTCGTGGTCATCTTCCACGATCATGGCAGCCGCTATGTAGGCAAAATATATAATGATGAATGGATGCTGGACCGTGGTTTCCTGGAAGTCAATACGGTCCAGGACCTTATTGGCGGCTTGGGCAATCGCAGGCTCGTCACCATTAATGCAGACCAGACGGTACAGGAAGCGATGGAACTGATGCAGCAATATGACATTGAACAAATGCCGGTGCTGAACAATGCCGACATTACGGGCTCCGTTTCACAAAGCGGCCTCTTCAGGAAACTGATGCAGGACCTGAATCTCCGGGAGCAAACCGTCCAAACCGTATTGGAAACCGCTATTCCTGTGGTCAGCATGACCACTCCTATAGAACGGCTTACCGGTTATATCAATAAAGATAACGGGGCCGTGCTGGCCAGGGATGAAAGCGGCAGTTATCATATCATTACCAAATATGATGTCCTCAATGCTTTATCTAAAGGTTAAGCGCAATTGTTCCCGGGAATTGGCAATAAAATGGGCCCTGAATCAAATTTAAGAAATCTTACATTTGGCATTTCCAATTAAACACGTTACCTTTGCCAACTCATTTTAAAAATTAGCAGTAATACAATTAAAATTATAGTATAAAAATGGCTAACGCAACCATCGACGCTAAAAAAGCTACTATTTTCAAGACCTATGGTGGTTCTGAAAAAAACACAGGTTCCATCGAGGGCCAGATCGCTTTATTAACGGAACGCATCCTTCATATTTCCGCTCATGTAAAGGGTGGCAATAAAAAAGACCATTCTTCCAACCTGGGTCTGATCAAAATGGTAGGACAACGCAAACGCTTATTAACTTATCTGAGCCGTACCAATCTGCAAGGCTATCGCCAGTTGATTGCTCAGCTAGGCTTACGTAAATAATCAGATATGGTTTTTTTCCATTAATTGCTATTCCCAACCGGTTTATGTGTTGGGAATAGTTTTTTGTGTTTATCCTGTCAGTTAATTAATTTTCAGTTAAATTGCGCAGGATAATAAAAGCCGGCATCATTAAGATACCTGCTGCAAACCGTCCTTTTATACTCGGGGCAAAAGGACCGATAAGCTGAAACAAAGCCCCAAGATGACCTATATAAACAAACTTTTATGACGCTGAATCCCACTTCTGTATCCTTTCAATTGAATGATGGACGTGAAGTAACCATCGAAACCGGAAAACTGGCCCGTCAGGCTGATGGCGCAGTAACGGTACGCTGCGGTAATTGCATCTTACTGGCCACCGTTGTTGCCAGTAAAGAGCCCAAGCCCGGCCAGTCTTTCTTCCCTCTTACCGTCGACTACCAGGAGAAATTTGCTTCCGCCGGCCGCATACCCGGTTCCTTCTTCAAACGTGAAGGCCGTATCAGTGACTACGAAATATTAATTTCCCGGCTTATAGACCGTGCCCTCCGCCCTTTATTCCCTGAAGGTTACCTATGTGAGGTACAGGTATTGGTAAGCCTGGTATCCTATGATCCGGAAGTGATGCCTGATGCCCTGGCCTGCCTTGCCGCCTCTGCCGCCCTTGCTGTATCTGATGTACCTATCCAGGAAATAATTTCTGAAGTGCGGGTTGGCCGCGTCAATGGTGAATACCTGATTAACCCCAGCCCTGCCCAGATTGAAGCAGGAGATATGGACTTTATCATCGCCGCCACCGAGAAGAACATTATGATGGTAGAAGGTGAAGCGAAGGAATGCCAGGAAGAAGATGTAATCCGGGCTATCGAAATAGCCCATGATGCTATCCGGGTACAGGTAAAAGCACAAGAAGAATTACGCAACAAAATAGGAGCTCCTGCCAAACGTAATGTGGAAGGGTTAACTGAAAACGAAGAAATAAAAGCGCTGGTAGCCTCGTTCGCTACAGACAGGATGCTGGACATTTCGCGTGGAGGCACTCAAAAACATGAGCGCTCCAACGCTTATAAATTACTTAAGGACGAACTGATTGCATCCCTGGGCGAAGAAGTTACGGAGGAGCACCTTTCCCTTGCCAAACGTTATTACGAGGATCTCCAATACTATACTGTCCGGGATATGATCCTGAACGAAGGCCGCAGACTGGATGGCAGGAAGCTGGATGAAGTCCGGGGCTTATATATCGAAACCGATCTGTTACCTTCTCCACATGGGTCAGCTTTGTTCACCCGCGGTGAAACCCAATCTTTGACCACCGTAACTTTAGGGACTAAGGATGACGAGTTACTGATTGAAACTGCCGGCACCTCTCAATACCAGAAATTTATCCTGCATTATAACTTTCCGCCCTTCTCTACAGGAGAAGTGAAACCCATGCGTGGCCCCGGCCGTCGTGAGGTAGGTCATGGTCATCTGGCTAAGCGCTCCCTGTTTCAAATGATGCCTAAAGACTACCCTTATACCGTACGGATCGTTTCTGATATCCTGGAATCCAATGGTTCCTCTTCGATGGCTACTGTTTGTGCAGGTTCTTTAGCACTTATGGATGCCGGCGTTCCCGTACAGAAACATGTAAGCGGTGTCGCTATGGGATTGATCAGCAGAGCTTCTGATGGCAAATGGGCTGTACTGACCGATATCCTGGGTGATGAAGATCATTTGGGAGATATGGACTTTAAAGTAACCGGAACCAAAGACGGTATCTGTGGCATCCAGATGGATATAAAAGTAGATGGGCTCAGCATGGACGTCATGCGTAGCGCACTGGAACAAGCACTGCGTGGCCGCCTGCATATTCTTGACGCCATGTACCAGGTGGTTCCTGAGGCCCGCGTTGAACTGAAACCGCAGGCTCCCCGTATTGAACAATTGATCATTGACCGGGAATTTATCGGTGCAATCATCGGACCGGGAGGCAAAATCATCCAGGAAATCCAAAGAGAAACCAGTACCGAAATCAGTATTGAAGAAATCGGGGACAAAGGAGTCGTTAAGATTTTCTCTAATAACGGAGACAACCTGAAGAAAGCCATGAACTGGATCAAAGGTATTGTAGCTATTCCTGAAGTAGGAGAAACCTACGAATCTACCGTTAAGTCCGTTATGCCTTATGGTGCTTTCGTAGAATTCATGCCAGGCAAGCAAGGCCTGCTGCATATTTCTGAAGTAAGCTGGAAGCGACTGGACAACCTGGATGGCGTGCTGAACGAAGGAGATGCCATTAAGGTAAAATTGGTGGGTCTGGACCCTAAAACCGGCAAATTCCGCTTGAGCCGTAAGGTGCTGATGGAAAAGCCGGAAGGATATGTAGAGCAACCAGAAAGAAGCACTGAAGGCAGAGAGCGTAGCGATCGTGGTGATCGCGTAGTAAAGCCACGCCATGACCGCCCCCGGGATTAATATTCCATAAAGGCCATTGAGCCTCAATACATAAAAGCAATGCCACTGTCTGTAAAAGAGGGTGGCATTGCTTTTTATATTAAGGGAAATTTCATAAAATAAGGAAATACGCTAAAAAACCTACAATCTTTTAAGTAATTATATATATTTACAGGAATAGAATGCCCCTTTACAAAAATGCCGTCATGACGAAACAGTTATTTATTCTTTTAACAGCAGGGTTATTACTCGGACAATCCTGTCAATTTCCTGATAATCAACAAAACAATGACAATAATGCCGCTATGGATCACCGGGAAAAGGATACCCATACTTTATCTAACAGTGACCAGGTAAAAGTGACACACCTTAGCCTGGACATTACTGTAGATTTTGAGCTAAAGAAGATAAAAGGGAGCGCACATTGGGATTTCAACAACCTGACCGATGCTAAAGACATTGTATTCGACACCAAGGGCCTGACTATAGACAGCGTGATCATGGATGACCAGAGTAAGGCATCCTTTGTGCTAAGTCCCGCGGATAGTATATTGGGTACTGCCTTACATATACCCTTAAAGGCCGGGCAAAAAGGCCTGACCATTTATTATCAGACCGGGGCCAATGCCACAGCCCTGCAATGGCTGAACCCGGCACAGACTTTCGGAAAACAGTATCCATTTCTATATACCCAAAGTGAATCCATACATGCGCGTAGCTGGATTCCTTGCCAGGATAGCCCGGGCATACGCTATACCTACGATGCCAGAGTTAAAGTACCTGCCGGCCTGATGGCCCTGATGAGCGCCGTAAATCCACAAAAAAAATCCGCAGACGGCACCTATAGCTTTACCATGGATCAGCCCATTCCTGCCTACCTCATGGCCCTGGCCGCCGGAGACATCCTGTTTAAGCCTATAGACAGCCGGACCGGTGTCTATACAGAACCTGCCCTTATGGAGCGGGCCTATAAGGATCTTGACGCCATAGATACGATGGTTTACCTGGCCGAACAACTTTATGGTCCCTACCGCTGGGGGCGTTATGATATACTCGTACTGCCTTCCGGGTTTCCGATCGGTGGCATGGAAAACCCCAGGCTCACCTTCTGCACGCCAACTATACTGACAGGAGACAAGTCACTCATCAATCTCATCGCTCATGAGCTGGCTCATAACTGGAGCGGCAACCTGGTCACCAATGCTACCTGGAATGATTTCTGGCTTAATGAAGGTTTTACCATCTACTTTGAACGCCGGATCACAGAAGCCATGCATGACAAGGACTATGTCGACATGTTATGGGAGTTGGGTTACCAGGACCTGGAAGCCACGGTAGAAGATCTGGGTAAAAAGAGTAAAGATACCTGGCTCAAACTGAATCTGGAAGGTCGTGACCCTGATCTGGGTCTAACAGATATCGCCTATGAGAAAGGCGCAGCCTTCCTCCTGCTTATTGAGAGAACAGTGGGCAGAACCGCCATGGATAAATTTTTACGGGAATATTTTGACCAATATGCCTTCCAGACCATAAATACCCAGGATTTTATCATTTATCTCTATGATCATTTATTGAAGAATAATGCTGCATGGCAAAAACAGATCAATATCGATGAATGGGTATATGGACCGGGCATACCGAAAAATTGCCCCAGGGCGGACCGGACCAGGTTTAAAAAAGTAGAAGCAGAAAATCTGGCATTCCTGGACGGACGCCCAGCCGCGCAATTAAATACTAAAGACTGGAGTACTTATGAATGGCTGCACTTCTTGCGCAATTTGCCCAAACCTCTGAGTATTCAGAAAATGGAAGACCTGGATAAGACATTCCATCTTACCCGGACCCATAACAGTGAAATAGCCGCAGTATGGTTGCTGCAAGCTATCCATGCAGGGTACAGCCCGGCCTACCCTGCATTGAAACAGTTTCTTGACGTCACCGGAAGACAAAAATTCCTGGAGCCGCTTTATGAAGCTATGATGAAGATACCCG
>CAZFKK010000055.1:0-6213 GCA_964519735.1 uncultured Taibaiella sp. | reverse complement strand
CCGAAAGAAACGCTATGGCTAAGGATATTTACAGTCATGCCCGCAACCACTACCATCCATTAGCCCAAAAGACCATCGATCCTATTGTTCACCTTAAAAATCAATTCCCTTAACCATTTTTTGATTCCTACGCGTTATGATCTACTGTAATCCAACCTTTACTTATAATTTTCTGTCTATTAACCTGAAGGATGCTAATGAAGTCCTGCAAAAATATTGTCTATAGCATTGACATATAATAAGTTATCCATAAAAGCCGATGAACTTCAGGAGCTGATATCTGACTGCGCCCAAAATAAAAGGGGGGCACAGGCCAGGCTTTATCATTTATTTTACCCCAGGATGATGAGTATGGTCAAAAGATATTACCCGGAACAGATGCAGGCTGAGGAGATCTTAAATAATGGATTTTTAAGGGCATTTCAGAAGATTGAGACTTATTCCTTCAAGGGATCTTTCGAAGGTTGGTTAAGAAAAATAGTATTTCATGCTATTGCAGACTATGTGGCTCTTAACCTGAAATATAAGGAACATGTATTATTGGTAGAAAAAGACGAATTTGTTCATAAGGATCATGCGGTAAGGCTTTATTATAATGATCTGCTGGACCTGGTAGCGGAATTACCGGATGCTACCCGTGCCGTATTCAATATGTTTGTACTGGATGATCTGGCACATAAACAGATCTCAAAAATACTGGGCATCAGCGAGGGTACTTCCAAATGGCATGTATCTGAAGCCCGGCGCCTGTTAAAAGAAAAAGTGGAACGATTAAATTTACATATAAAACAATAATTTACAGGTATGGATTCTCAAAAAGATTTCATCCATATTGACGAAGTGTTTAAGCCAATGAAGGATGGCGAAGAACGGGAACACTCCGGCGCATGGTTGCAGATGAAAGACCTTCTGGACAAAGAGCTCCCCCAAGGAGCTGTTGCCTCTTCCGGGAATGCCCTTCATCGTTACCTCGTTCCACTGATGGCACTTTTGCTGATCGGGGGGGCGGCATCTTATTACTACCTTAAGGGAGATGCTCCTACTGATAATATTCGTAAAAATGCACTTACCGAAAACACAATTCCGGCGCTCAAAAAAGAGGAGTCCCATACAGACGACAGGACAACAGCATCGCCAACAACGACCCAAGCCGGGGAAAATTACCCAATTGCTTCCAACAAGGCACTTAAAGGCGTAAGAAACGGAGCCAGTCAGCGTAAAGAGCCAGCGGCTAAAGCCACCCCCGGGCAAATGATGCCTGCAAAAGGAGTACAGCCACCCGGACGACCTCTTGCTCATCAAACCAAGGCGAAAGCTGCCGCCGAATCCATACCTGAAACGCAGCAAACGGAAGTACTGCACCAACAACATATTATAGAAAACATAACCCGTCCAGGGCATGGAGCACCGGTAGCCCTCGCACCCTTAACCACTGCGGGCCCTGCCTATATTGCAGGCAATGGCAACCGCTTTGCTTCCGGCTTAACCTTCAAAACACTACCTGTACAACTGAACCATAAAAAAATAGTACAGTCTGAGGATGGCGTTTTCTATAAAGAAGACCGGGACACCATCAAACAGGTAGATGTTGTGACCCGCTATATTTATTCTAAAAATAACCGGACCGGGCAACCACCCCAATTGATTTCCGATACAATAGCTATTAACCGTATTGAAAAAATCCGCTATACCCCCCTGAACAAGCTAGAGCTTATCGCTTTAAAAAAATTATATGTCAGCAATAACGTAAACGCCGCCTTATTGGCCCGGGAAAGGCTGAATACAGGGACGGCGGCTACTACCGAAATGGCATTGGTCCCCTTATCCAGGTTTAAAGTGAACAGCAAAAAAATAAACAGCCCTAACGTTAATAAATTCATTCAACATAGCGCCGGAGGATTGGCCAATTATTTCGATGGCTCCCATCGGTTCTATTTAGGCATCCTGGCCGGAGGTAATCTGTCCATAGGCAATCCGGGCGCCTGGGGAATGCAAATGGGCATCGCGGCTTTATACGCCCTGAATGAGCGTTTTACGGTCTCCGGTGAGTTCAAAGTAACCAACCACTACTATAATAATTTTGCCTTAAAGGATCAGAGTATCACTTATTCTATCCTGGAACGTCAACTGCCCGATGGCCAATGGATCTATACCGGTACAGAATTTGTCCGCACCTCTTCCTATAATATCAACCATTTCAACAGTATTGAAATCCCGCTTTTACTCCAATATAACCTGGGAAGGGTATCTATATTCGGGGGCCCACAACTCACCTACGGCTTCCCATTCAAATGGAGCAAGGCCATGGATTATAAAGAGAACAACATTGAGCACCGGCAGGATAACATGGCCAATCCCTATTCAGATGCCCCCTTCCGTTTCAATGAAAATACTGATTTTGCAGCACGGACAGGTATTGGCTATGTTGCCGGGATGAGTTATGATTTCAGCAGGAAGCTTTCCCTTGACCTACGTATGACCCAAGTGTGGCGGGACAACGCGGTGAGCAACAATGAAGCGGTCAACAGCTTGTTTCGGATGCCGGCAGTGCAACTATCCATGGGCTACTACATGGGCAGAAGAGATAAGGTAGTTTATATCCTGGATCGGAGGTAATTCCATCCGGGAGGGACAATAAGTGAAAAGCGGCAGTGGGTTGTTCCCGCTGCCGCTTTCACTACACCAGATAATAAAGCCTATAACTTATCTACGATCTTATCGACAATACCATACGCCAGTGCTTCCTGGGCATTCATCCAGTAATCCCTTTCCAGGTCACGCAATACTTTCTCATATTCCTGGCCACATGCTTCAGAAAGCAACCTTGCCCCTAATTCTTTGGTTTTTTGTATCTGACGGGCGTGTATCTCCAGGTCTGCAGAGACTCCCTGGAAGTAGCCACCAAGGCTGGGCTGATGGATCATCACCTCACCATGAGGAAAAACATAACGTTTTCCCTTTTCACCTGCCGCTAATAGGATAGACCCCATACTGGCAGCCAATCCCATACAAATAGTAGAAACAGGGGATTTGATCATCTTCATGACATCATAAATAACCATACCGCTGGTCACTACTCCGCCCGGACTGTTGATATAAAATTTTATTTCCTTCCCGGCTTTATCAGCATCCAGCATTAAAAGTTTGTTCACTACTTCTTTTGCCGATTTATCTTCTACCGGTCCCCATAAATAAACGGTCCGGTTTTTAAAGAACATTTCTTCAGCCTTTTTAGCCATAAGTCCCATAGGCTGTTGTTTATCAACTATGGGTTGCTCTTCTTCATCCTCGTCTTCCTCTTCTTTATGCATCAGGCCCAACTGGGCTATTTTATATGGATTCATATAGTTATATTATTTTTAGATTTAGCAATAAAATCAAAGAATGTAATTCCCTTTGATTACTTTCCTTTTTTAGGATTACTCTTTAGTACTTCATCTACAATACCGTATTCTTTGGCTTCCTCGGCAAGCAACCAGAAATCCCGGTCACTGTCCTGGGCTACTTTTTCCAGGCTTTGGCCTGAATGCTGAGACAGGATGGAATATAAATTCTGTTTCACCCTTTGTATTTCCTTAACGGTAATACTGATATCCGTAGCCTGCCCTCCGATAGCGCTACTCGGCTGGTGCAACATGATACGGCTATGGGTCAGCGCAGTACGTTTGCCTTTAGTACCGGCACACATCAAAATGGCAGCCATGCTGGCAGCAATGCCCGTACAGATCGTAGCTATGTCCGGGTTAACGATCTGCATCGTATCATAAACGCCCAACCCTGCATATACACTACCTCCGGGGCTGTTGATATACATTTGTACATCCCGGGTACGGTCGGTACTTTCCAGGAATAGTAGCTGCGCGGTAACGATATTGGCTACATAATCATTGATAGGTTCTCCAAGAAAAATAATGCGGTCCATCATCAGGCGGCTGAAGACATCCATAGAAGCCACATTCATGGGACGTTCCTCAATAATATAAGGCGTTAGCGCAGTAGGCTGTGCACTTACGTGCCGGGCATAGCTATCAAAAGTATTGCTGCTGATCCCCTGATGCTGGATCGCATATTTGCGGAATTCGTTATGATCCATATTGAATAATTATTTTTAATAACAAGATTAAATTACGGCTTCAACTCTATAATCAAGCCAACTTAAACGTAACAAATATCAAACCATTTGAAAACAATGACAAATAGTCATTTAAGCAGCATAGGAATAAGACAATCCGGACTTACCCACACACTCAGCCCGCCGCGATCACAGAAATCTCCACATTCACCGCTTTAGGCAAGGCAGCGACCTGCACACATTCCCGGGCAGGTGCCTCTTCGGGAAAGTATCGGGCATATACCTCATTGATCTCTGCAAACTGTCCCATATCGGTAATAAAAATAGTACTTTTTACTACATTAGAAAAATCCATACCTGCTTCATTCAGAATTGCTTTCAAATTCTCCATTACCTTTTGGGTCTCTTCCCGGATACTGCTGTTGATAATTTGTCCTGTCGCGGTATCTAAGGGTATCTGGCCGGATACGAATAAAAAATCGCCGACACGTACGGCCTGGTTATAAGGCCCGATAGGCGCCGGTGCAGCAGTTGTATTGATAATTTGCTTTTCCATGAAGCAAATGTAATACTTTTGCAGGCTCAAAAAAGCAATATCCGGCCAAACCGGGAGGAAGCCTCAAAACATAACTGATGCCCAACTTACTCTATATCGACACATCCGGGAGCATCGCGACCCTGGCGTTGTCCCAAAGCGGCCGATTGGCGGCCTTACGACGCCATGAAGATGCACAGGAACAAGCTGCATGCATCAATCTATTGATTGACCAGGTAGTAGAGGAAGCAGGCATCAGCCTGCCACAAATTGATGCCATCTGTATTTGTGCCGGCCCGGGCTCCTATACCGGGTTAAGAGTAGGGCTAAGCACCGCAAAAGGCCTTTGTTATGCACTGGATAAGCCATTATTCATGTTTGACAAACTCTATCTTATCGCATTGGATTTCCAGCAGGCAACTCCTCTGGACAATATTGCGGTATTGCTGAAGGCGAGGCAAGGGGAATACTTTTATGCGCAATTTGACAGAATGATGGTCCCCTTACACCCCCCCATGCACCTGTTGGAGGCAGCATGGCTTAACATCGCAGCAACGCCCCCGGCTCTGGTCCTTTCTGACAATGAACGCCTGGCGCACTATTCTTTTGTAAAAATCATACCCACTACTTACCCGCTGAACATAGACCACTGGATACCCCGCGCAGAACAAAGGTTTGCTGCCGGCCAATGGGATGACCTCGCTTATGCCGAGCCTTTTTATCTAAAGCCTGCTTATACCACTACGTCAAAAAAATAACAGCATAGTAATATCTAAATATACACCACCATTCAAGCAATAAAAAAATGATACAAACACCTAAAAAAGCCAATCAATCTCATACCCTCATGAGTGAGTTGGTGTTGCCCTCAGAAACCAATACTCTGGGTAACCTGATGGGCGGCAAGCTCATGTACTGGATGGATATCGCCGCCGGCATAGCCGCCCAAAAGCATTCCAATACGGTATGCGTTACCGCTTCCGTAGATAATATCTCTTTTTCCAACCCGGTAAAGCTGGGCAATATTGTCACCATAGAAGCCCAGGTGACCCGGGCATTTCATACTTCTATGGAAGTATTCATCAGGGTATGGGGAGAAGATCTTCAAGCGCAGCATAAATACCTGTCTAATGAAGCCTACTTCACTTTTGTATCTTTAGGCGCTAATGGCCGGCCGCGAAACATCGCTGAAATCATTCCCGAAACTGCAGAGGAACAGGAAAAATACAACGGAGCCCTGCGCCGTCGCCAGTTAAGGCTCATTCTTGCCGGTAAGATGAAGCCCGAAGATGCGGGAGAGTTGAAGGCTTTGTTTGTATAAACTTTTAACTGAAACAGAACTGAAGTATTATAGGACCAGGCAGCGGCCTTGTGTAGACGGATAAAAACGAAAATGACTGTAGCATCCAGGTCATGAAAAAATACTTAATTATCCATTTATTAAACTACGCTATTAAAACGACGAAAAGTTTCTTAGAATAGCTGCAACAATTTGGGAAGGGACACCGGATTCAATGGCTGCGCGCTTCCAGTAATCCACTGCTTCCTGTACTTCTGCTATCGTTTTTTTGAAATTCCTGATCGTATATTTTTCGGCAATTGTAGC
>CAZFKK010000054.1:772-13493 GCA_964519735.1 uncultured Taibaiella sp. | reverse complement strand
GATCAGGTCAGTAAAATATATGTAAAAACGCATTTTTACCTGGGCGAATCGGTTCCTGTAGCAGGCAACTGGTTTCAGTTTTGCTTTATCGAAAATGAGGGTATGGCCTTTGGGATGACCATCATGGACTCTCCCACCGGAAAGGTCCTGCTCACTTTATTCCGGTTATTTGCTGTAATTTTTGGATTCTTCTGGGTTAAAAAATTAACGACAAAAGGATACCGGAAAGGCCTGCTGATTTGTGCTGCCTTAATTCTGGCCGGTGCAGCCGGCAACCTGATCGATAGTATTTTTTATGGAATGATTTTCACAGAAAGTGGTTTTAATATTGCGCACCTTGTTCCCTGGGGAACAGGTTATGCCGGGCTTTTACATGGCAAAGTGGTAGATATGTTTTATTTTCCCCTGATTGATACCACCTGGCCGTCCTGGGTTCCCCTAAAAGGAGGCCAGCCCCTGCGCTTCTTCGAACCGATATTTAATGTAGCAGACATAGCCATCTCTACAGGAGTGATTACTTTATTTGTGTTTCAAAAGAAATTATTAGCACCCAAAATCAAAAAAAACAGTACGGAAACCTCAAGTCTTAATTCCGACCGTGTTGATCAGGAAACCACCGCTTTATAAGTCCGCCCTGACCCACATTTCCCCCTACAATAATATTATTTATGGCCAATTTTGAACCTACTTTAGCCTACGCTCAGATACAGGATGATATGGATATTCTTTTTTCCTTCCGCGAACGGTTTCATTTTCCGCAGCATGAAGGACGGAATACTTTATACCTATGTGGTAATTCCTTAGGGTTGCAACCCGTCAGTACACGTTACCTTATGGAAAAAGAATTAAATGACTGGGCCAAATGGGGCGTGGAAGGTCATTTTCAGGCACAAAATCCCTGGTTAAGCTACCAAAAGCAATTTTCAGCACCCTTATCAAAAATCGTAGGCGCCCTGGAAGATGAAGTAGTGGCCATGAATACCCTGACGGTAAACCTCCATCTTCTACTCCTCTCTTTTTACAGGCCGCAAAAAGAACGTTTCAAAATCATTATGGAAGCGGGAGCTTTTCCTTCAGATCAATATGCCATCGAAACCCAGGTGAAGATGTATGGCTATGACCCGGAAGAGGCTATTATAGAACTGAAACCAAGGGAAGGAGAACATACTTTAAGAGATGAAGATATTATCAATACGATCCGGCAAACAGGAGACAGCCTTTGTTGTGTGTTGATAGGTGCCGTCAATTACTATACCGGTCAATTCTATAACCTTAAGGATATTACGGAGGCCTGCCATAAAACAGGTGCTCTGGCAGGTTTTGACCTGGCCCATGCTATAGGTAACCTCCCCTGCAACTCCATGACTGGAATGTTGATTTTGCATGCTGGTGTTCTTATAAATACCTTAATTCCGGTCCGGGGGGCGTAGGTGGCATCTTTGTACATGAAAAGCATGGCAATAACCCGGATACTTTCCGCCTGGCCGGGTGGTGGGGTAATGAAGAAAGTACCCGCTTCAAAATGGAAAAAGGCTTTGTTCCTGCCAAAGGAGCAGCAAGCTGGCAAATGAGCAATGCCCCTGTCTTTAATATGGTAGCCCATAAAGCCTCCCTGGATATTTTTGACAAAATAACGATTAAAGCCCTCCGGGAGAAAAGCATCAGGCTTACTGCTTACCTGGAGTTTTTATTACAGCAGCTTACCCATCTTTCTTTTGAGATCATCACCCCCTCCGAACCGGAAAGACGGGGCGCTCAATTATCCCTGTTATTCCGCAAGGACGGACGGAAGGTTTTTGATATCCTGACAAAGCAAGGCGTCATTGCCGATTGGCGGGAACCCGATGTCATTCGTATTGCACCCGTACCTTTATATAATTCGTTCGAAGATGTGTACCTCTTTTATGAAATATTAAAGAACATACAAGGTTAAAATTTGCACATCCGGCAATTGGTCCTTACCTTTGCAGCCGATTCCAGATAATTAAACTTATTTTTAAATATGTCCGGGCAACTTAAAGAAGTTCGTTTACGCATACAGTCCGTAACCTCTACCCAGCAGATTACCAAAGCCATGAAAATGGTGAGTGCTGCAAAACTGCGTCGTGCACAGGATGCTATTATCCAGATGCGTCCTTACACCCAAAAGATGCAGGAAATGCTGAGTAATATTGTCAGTAGCCTGGGATCAGACATGGAGCTGCCTTTAGCTGCAGAACGTGCACCCGAGAGGATCCTGATCATCCCTATTACCAGTGACCGGGGTACCTGTGGCGCCTATAATGCTAATATTATCAAAGCAGCAAAACTGGCTATTGCCGATAAATATGCTACACAACAGGCTAAAGGAAATGTAACTATATTGCCTATCGGCAAAAAAGGATATGATTATTTCCAGAAACATGGTTATCAACTAGTGGAGGACTACTGGAATCTTTTTGCTGATCTGAAATTTGACAATATCAAACGTGCCGCTATTTTTGCACAGCAGGCATTTCTAAATAAAGACTACGACAGAATCGAATTGGTTTATAGCCAATTCAAAAATGCAGCAACACAGCTATTTGTTTGTGAACCCTACCTGCCTATTCCGAAAGTGGAAGCCGGCGAGAATAAAAAACAAACAGATTTCCTGTTTGAACCTTCTAAAGAAATATTGATCCAGGAGTTAATGCCTAAAATCCTGAATACCCAGGTTTACAAAGCCATGCTGGATGCCAATGCCTCCGAACATGGCGCCCGGATGACAGCTATGGATAAAGCCACAGAGAATGCTAATGACATTTTGCGTAGCCTCAAGATATCTTACAACCGTGCCCGCCAGGCGGCTATTACTACAGAGCTTACGGAGATTGTAAGTGGTGCCGCAGCGTTACAAGGTTAAAGTGTACTATTTTTATTTTTTAAAAGCTGCTTTTTATCTTTCAGGGATAAAAGCAGCTTTTTTCCATTGCAGCATTTTGTAAAATTATTCTGATCGTTAGTTATCTGCTTTAAGCTTCTTTTTACTTACCGATACAGAATTTCCCAAAAATAGTCCCTAAAATATCCCGGTCCACTTCCACCTCCCCGGTGATGGTACCGAGGTCATATAAGCACCTGCGTATATCAATAGCCAACAATTCTCCCGATACCTGCTGTTCCATAGCCTGTCTGATTTCTTCCAGGCTGGCCGCCACTTTCAACAAGGCTTCATGATGACGGGTATTGGTCACAATCGTATTCTCAGTATGCAGCGATCCGGTTATGGCGGTATCAAATAAGCGCTGTTTCAGCTCATCGATATTTTGCTGTGCTTTGGCAGAAATAAAAAGGAGTGCCGGACCAGCTAACGCAAATTTTTTGCGGGCTTCGGCTATACCCGTTTCATCTACCTTATTAGCAACAAGAATATATTGCAGGGATTCCGAACGCAGCAATTCCTCCTGGTATTGCAACATTTCCGGTGTGGTCTCCTCTGCATCAAAAAGGTACACTACCACATCTGCCGATCGCATTTTTTCATAACTCTTCCCTACCCCGATCTGTTCGATCTCATCCTGGGTATGCTCCCGGATACCTGCGGTGTCCATGAGCCGGAACAAGATGCCATTGATGTTCAGCACCTCTTCTATCGTATCCCGGGTAGTACCCGCAATAGCGCTGACAATAGCCCTGTCTTCATTCAGCAAAACATTGAGTAAGGTGCTCTTGCCTGCATTGGGCTTACCTATAATAGCTACGCTGACCCCATTCTTAATCACATTCCCCAGCCGGAAAGAGTCGATCAACTTACCCGTGGCTTCCTGCAATTGTGTTATCAGGGTGGTAAACTGATCCCGGTCAGCAAATTGTACATCCTCTTCCGCAAAATCCAATTCCAATTCGATCAGTGCTGCAAAATGAATGAGTTGCGCCCGCAGCTCCTTCAGATCGCCGGAAAAACCACCCCGCAATTGCTTTAAGGCCGTCTGCTGCGCCGCTCTACTATCGGCAGCAATAAGATCTGCCACCGCTTCTGCCTGAGCCAGGTCCATCTTACCGTTCAGGAAGGCCCGCTGGGTAAACTCACCAGGCCTGGCCAGGCGGGCTCCCTGTTGCAGGCAGGCTTGCAGCATACTTTCCAGGATATAAGGCGAACCATGGCCGCTGAACTCAACCACATCTTCACCGGTATAACTTTTAGGCTCTCTGAATAAAGTGGCGACTACCTCATCCAGCACGACGCCCTCCGTGTCCACCACTTTTCCAAAATGCACCGTATGAGTAGGTTGTTGCGCCAACACCTTCCCTTTGAACAATAAGTCGGCTATAGTAAACGCCTCCCTGCCGCTGAGCCGGATCACACCAATAGCGCCTATACCCGGCGCGGTAGCAATAGCAGCAATAGTATCTTCCTGTCCTGTCATGGGGCAAAGATATTTTTTTATTTTTTAGAATTACCACCAGCCATTTTGGACCCTCTTCTCTTTATTTTGCCGGCCTATTTGTCTTATCAATAGGCTTAATTGGATGAGTACCGGACTTGGGGCGCGCATATGGTCCTCCTACATTAAAAGACAAATTTGTCCTTTAATAGAAAATCTTCCTAACTTTGCCGGAAATAACGCAACCAATGGCCGAAGGAGTAGCGAAAGATATTACAAACATGGAGGATATACGCCTGTTAGTAGATGAATTTTATGCAGAAGTACGGGTAAATGAATTAATCGGTCCCATATTTCATGGAGTAATCCGGGACCGCTGGCCGGAACATTTGGAGAAAATGTACCGCTTTTGGCAAACGGTATTATTAGGAACACATACCTACCAAGGCAGCCCTTTTGTACCCCATGCACAATTGCCTGTCGATCAGGAACATTTCGATGCCTGGCTGGGTTTGTGGCACCGTACTATTGACCGGCACTTTAAAGGGGCCAGGGCTGATGAAGCCAAATGGCGGGGTGATAAAATGGCCCTGATGTTCTTATCCAAGATCAGGTACTACCGGCAACATCCCGGAACACCTCTGGTATAATGATAAAAAGCAAAACAAACAGCTCGTCCCCGATTTATTGAACTTTTACGCCTCTTGCCGGTTAATAAAACTATGATGATCCGGATAAAACGAATCTATGAACCTTATGCGCCGGAAGATGGCTGCCGTATCCTGGTGGACCGGCTATGGCCGCGCGGTGTCACGAAAGAAGAGGCCCACCTGGACTTCTGGATGAAAGACCTGGCCCCATCTACAGCATTAAGAAAATGGTTTGGCCACGACCCTGAAAAATGGGCCCTATTCAGCAAAAAATATAAAGAGGAATTAAAAACCGCACCGAATATCAATGCCCACCTGGCTACTTTAAAGAAACAAGAAATACTTACCCTTGTTTATGCAGCCAAAGACGAAAAACATACGCATGCCCTGGTATTGCAACATTTTTTACAACAGCATCTGAAATAAGCTTAAAAATAAACTCTTTTCTTAAAACAAAGGCTACCTGACAAAACAGGCAGCCTTTGCAACGTTTACATACCTCTTTCCACTAGTGCTGTTCTGCAAAGAACTTATGGAAATAAGGAATGGTTTCTATGCCTTTATAATAGTTGAATACATCATACTTTTCGTTGGGAGAATGGATATTATCATTATCCAGTCCGAAGCCCAGCAACACCGTTTTCAACCCTAACACACGCTCAAACAAAGCTACAATAGGAATACTTCCGCCACCCCTGGTAGGAATAGGATCTTTACCGAAAGTAGCCTGGATCGCCTTCGCTGCTGCCTGGTAGGCCGGGGAGTCAGTGGGCGTCACCACAGGTTCGCCACCATGATGCGGGGTTACCTTTACCGTCACCCCCGGAGGTGCAATACTGATAAAATGCTGTTCAAAAAGATTGGAGATTTCTTTGGACACTTGATTGGGCACCAAGCGCATGGATATTTTTGCAAATGCTTTGGCAGGCAATACGGTTTTAGCGCCTTCACCAGTGTAACCACCCCAGATGCCATTTACATCCAGTGTAGGACGGGTGCCTGTGCGTTCTAAAACAGAATAACCTGTCTCGCCCCATACCTCTGCTACATTCAGATCTTTCTTATACTCATCCAGATCGAATGGCGCTTTATTAAGCTCTTCCCGTTCCTGTTCTTCCAGTGCTACAACCTTATCATAAAAACCCGGAATGGTTATATGGTTGTTTTCGTCATGCAGGGAGGCAATCATTTTACACAACTGGTTGATCGGGTTAGCTACGGCACCGCCATATACACCGCTATGCAGGTCGCGGGCCGGACCGGTAACCTCTACTTCCAGGTAAGCAAGACCACGCAATCCGCTCTCTATCGAAGGATGCTCCATACTGATCATAGAAGTATCTGAAATAAGCACCACATCAGCCTTAAGCTTTTCCTTGTTGGCCTCCACAAATAATCCCAGGTTATCACTGCCTACTTCCTCTTCTCCTTCGATCATGACCTTTATATTACAAGGCAGGGTATTGGTCTTCACCATTACTTCCAATGCCTTAATATGCATATACATCTGTCCTTTATCATCACAAGCTCCCCTGGCATATATTTTTCCCTCTTTAATAACCGGTTCAAAAGGCCCGCTCGTCCATAGATCAAGCGGATCTGCCGGCTGCACATCATAGTGGCCGTAAACCAGTACGGTAGGCAACGCCGGATCAATTATTTTCTCACCAAATACTATCGGATGGCCTGCAGTAGGGCAAACTTCAGCCGTATCGCAACCTGCCGCAAGCATAGCTTGCTGCACCGCCGTTGCACAACGGGCTACATCGTCCTTGTATTTACTGTCCGCACTCACCGAAGGAATGCGCAACAAATCCAATAATTCATCCAGGAAACGTTGTTTGTTCTGTTCAAGATATTCTTTCCAAATTTGCATGTGATCATAAATTTTAGAAGTCCAAAAGTAAGCGAAATGATTTAATTCTGCAGGCAGGGAATTATTTTACCTCTATTGCGCACAAAAAACAGGATCGCCTGTTGCTGTTCCCTGGTAAAACAACCCGCGCAATTACCCCACATGGGGGGATTTATCCACCATCCTTTCAATTTAACGGCTTCTTTATGGGAAAAAGCAATAAATCGGATTATTTTTGAGGCGATAAAACATTTCATACCCAAAAACCTATGATGAAATTATTTTGTAGCCGGGGACTCGTCCTTTTGTTAATTGCCGGATTTGCCGGCCAGGCGCTTGCACAACAGTATGAATGGAAAGAAAGCAGTGCTGCCGGATATCCTTACAAGTATGTAGTGAATGATCCCACCCACTCCCGGTTCTATACCCTGAAAAATGGCTTGGAGGTCATCCTCAGCCCCTCGAAAAAAGAACCTCGTATCCAAACCTATATTGCGGTAAAAGCAGGCAGTAAAACCGACCCCGCTACACATACCGGCCTTGCGCACTACCTGGAGCATATGTTGTTTAAAGGAACCGATAAGTACGGTTCGCTGGACTGGAGCAAAGAAAAACCCTTGCTGGATCAGATCGATGCCCTTTATGAGCAATACAATTCCACCACAGACGAAAGCCGGCGCAAAGCCATCTATAAGCAAATAGACCAGGTATCCGGCGAAGCTGCAAAATATGCTATCCCTAATGAATATGATAAACTGATGGGCGCCATGGGGGCCAAGGGCACCAATGCCTTTACTTCTTTTGAGCAGACGGTATATGTCGAGGATATCCCCAGCAATGCCATCAGCAAATTCCTTGCTGTTCAGGCCGAACGCTTCCGCAACCCGGTACTGCGTATCTTCCATACGGAGCTGGAAGCTGTGTACGAAGAAAAAAACAGGGGCCTGGATAATGACGGCCGTAAGGCTTTCGAGCAAATGTTTGCCTCCTTATTCACCAACCATAATTATGGTAAACAAACCACTATCGGCACTGTAGCGCATTTACGCAACCCCTCCCTGGTAGAGATCAGGAAGTATTTCAATACCTATTATGTGCCCAACAATATGGGCATCATTATGGCCGGGGATTTTAACCCTGATGAAGTAATCAAAGAGATCGATAAGTCCTTTGGCTATATGAAGCCAAAAACAGTACCTCCCTATACTTATACTGCAGAGCAGCCTATAACCAGCCCTGTTGTTGCCGAAGTTAACGGACCTGAACCGGCATTTGTGATGCTGGGCTTCCGCTTTCCCGGTGCAGCCACAAGGGATGCCCGTATGCTCAACCTCATAGGCAGTATCCTGACCAATGGTTCTGCGGGTTTAATAGACCTGAACCTGGTGAAGAAACAGAAATTGCTGCAAGCCTATGCCTTCCCCTACGTATTGAAAGATTACAGCATGCTGCTGCTGCAGGGCAACCCGGTAGAGCATCAATCTCTTGATGAAGTAAAAGACCTTTTGCTCGGTGAACTGGACAAGCTTAAAAAAGGCGATTTTTCTGATGACCTGATCCAGTCCATTATTAATAATGAGAAGAAGAACACCCTTCAGAATAATGAGAACTATTCCAGCAGGGCCAACCAGTTGATGGACAACTTTACTTCTGAAACAGATTGGAAAGAGCAAGTGGATTATATCAATATGCTGAACAGCATTACTAAAGCAGATATTGTAGCCTTTGCCAACAAATACATCAGCCAGAACTATGCCGTGGTATATAAACGCCAGGGTATGGATAACAATATAGTGAAGGTAGAAAAACCCACCATCACACCTATTACCATCAATGCCGACGTACAATCGGAATTTACAAAAATGGTCAATGCATTACCGGAAAATAAGATCGCCCCTGTATGGCTGGACTACAAAAAAGATATTCAACGGGCGCAATCCGGTCCTTACGAGGTCCTGAGTGTACCGAATAAGGACAATAGCCTCTTCCGTTTATACTATCATTACGAAACGGGCAGCTGGAGCAACAAATTATTGTCCATTGCCGCTGATTACCTGGCTTATATCGGTACCAAAGACAAAACAGCCGAGGAGATCAGCCAGGAATTTTATAAGATCGCCTCTTCTTACAACATTAATGTTTCGGGAGAAACCACCACGATAAGCATTGAGGGACTACAGGAAAATTTTGATCAATCCGTCACCCTTTTTGACGACCTATTACGCAACGCCCAGGCTGATCCCCAGGCATTGGAAGCTTACAAAGTCCGTGTACAAAAATCCCGGATCAATAATAAACAAAACAAAGGCCAGATCCTGGCCGGCCTCAGGAACTATGCACTCTATGGCCCTCAGAATCCTTTTAATTATGAACTGACAGACCAGGAGCTGGCAGCCATTACCGCAGAAGATCTGGTCACCGCTTTACGTAACCTCATTACCTACAAGCACCGGGTCCTCTATTATGGCCCCCTTACAGCTCCTAAACTGGCAACAGCACTGGAAAAGCTGCATCCGGCGCCAGCACAATTCACCCCGCTGCCTGCTACGCATAAATTTGTACAACAAAGCCAGAATAACAGCAATGTATTGTTCACCCATTATGACATGGTGCAGGCGGAGATCAACTGGGTGAGGAATGCTGAAAATTTTGATAAAAACCAGATGCCTGATCTCCTTATGTTTAATGAATATTTCGGTGGTGGTATGGGTTCCGTAGTTTTCCAGACGATCAGGGAATCTAAAGCGCTGGCCTACTCTACCTACGCTTATGTAAGTCCCCCCTCCAAAAAGGAATGGCGCAATAGCATCACAGCTTACGTAGGCACACAGTCTGATAAGTTCAATGAGTCCATTGCAGCTATGAATGCCTTACTCAATGAATTACCTCAATCCGGTAAAGCACTGGAATCAGCTAAAGTCGGGCTACGTAAATCAATGGCCACTCAACGCATTACCCAGGACGGCATCCTGTTCAATTACCTCAATGCAGAACGTATGGGACTGGATGTGGATATCCGTAAAAGCGTGTACACCAAAGCCTCCGCTTTCACCCTGGACGATCTTAAAAACTTCCATGCCAAAGAATTAAAAGGCAAAGCTTATACCTATTGTATCCTGGCTAATGATACAAAGCTGAAAGAAGAAGACATGAAGAAATATGGCGCACTTAAAAAGCTGAGCCTGGAGGAATTATTCGGGTACTAAGTAAGTCTCTCCCTAAGACGACTTTGAAGAAAGATGACGCACCCATTGCGTCATCTTTCTATTTTAATTAGCTTTGACGCGGATAAACAACCTACCCGCTACTATGTTAACCGTTTCATTAGCCGGTATGCGCTTTAACGCACCGGTCGGGCTATACCCCCAGGAACCCTTTGTTCAGAACGAATTAGAGATTCATGTATCCGTTGCCCGTGATGCCAGCCTCGCCCAGCTGCCCTTCCTGGATTATGCGGCGCTGTACACTATGGTTCAGAGCGCCTTAGCGGAACCCGCTCAATTATTAGAAACTGTCATTCAGCGGATTGCAGAAGCAATAACGATACAATGGCCACAAACTAAAATTTCAGTCAGCATCCGGAAATTGAATCCCCCTATGGGCGGACAGATTGCCTATGCTGAGGTGAAGTGGGACAACCAGCCTGCCCTTTAGCGCTAAAAAAGGATACGGTAACCATTGGGACCATCCTCAGGCAAGGTCAGGTATAATCTATGAGACAGGAACCGGCACCGGCGGGACAAAGAGATTTTTTTGTTGCTTCACCGATAATTGATTATTATTGTATACTATAAATTGTAAATAATAGGCATGCAGGACTTATCAGCACAAACAGATGGAACAAAGGCTATTGCACCACGTATCGCATTACTTATACAACAAATGGAAAGCGTGATCAGGGGAAAACGCCAGCAAATAGAAATGGTCCTTTCCTGCCTTCTGGCCAAAGGCCATATCCTGATGGAAGATAATCCCGGTACAGGTAAAACCGTCTTGGCCCGCACGCTGGCCCATACCATAAGCGGAAGTGGAACGGATGGTAATGTGATCTTCAAACGTATCCAGTTTACCCCCGACCTCCTGCCCATGGACCTGATCGGATCTCACCTGTTTGATGAAAAAAATACGGACTTCGTGTTCAAGAAAGGACCATTATTTTGCAATATACTGCTGGCGGATGAAATTAACCGCGCCTCGCCAAAAGTACAGAGTGCGCTGCTGGAATGTATGGCCGAAGGACAGATTACCGTAGGCGACCATACGTTTAAGCTGGAGCACCTCTTCTTTACCATTGCCACCCAGAACCCTGTAGAGATGGAGGGTACCTACCCCCTACCTGCAGCTCAGCTGGACCGCTTCTTCATGAAAATTTATTTTGGATATGTAGATGCAGCCACAGAACTGGATATCTATCAGAATTATGCCCGTATTCAGAGTAACCTGGAGCACCTGCAGCAGGTCATTCAACTGGAAGAAATATTACAGTTACAGGAAGATGTAGAAGAGATATTTGTGCATGAAGAAATTTTTAAAGCTGTGGCTAATATCGTGCGGGACACACGGGAGCACCCGGAGATAACACTGGGCGCCAGTACTCGTGCAGGTATTGCTTTTATCAGGTGTTTAAGGGCATTTGCCCTGGTTAAAGGGCGTAGCTTTGTCATTGAAGACGATATTCAGGCTATTGCACGACCGGTACTGGACCACAGGCTTATTTACCGGAATAAAGAGGCGAAACTCAAGGCACTGGACCAGATCGTTCACAAAGAAATGGGCCGGCTGAGTAAGCTTCGACTTCAGGGTTGATCCTCTGAACGCCAGTTGACCATAGGGAATGCTCCGGCAAGGGCAGACCATGCTTTAAGGAATATGTTTTACAATACTATTAATAATATATCCTATGAAAAAATCAAGTATAATCACCCTTTGCCTTTCCGTTGTATTTTTCTCCTGTAATCAGTCCACTTCAGAAGATGCCGTAGTACAGCATCAGGGCGCAGCCGGCATCCGTAGTTATTCCTTAAAAGGATTTAAAGATATCGAGGTATCCTCTGCCTTACAGGTGGTGCTGACGCAAGGAACAACCTATAGCGTTAAAGTAGATGCAGATGAAGCATTTTTGAATAAATTACAACTTAACGTTTCGGGAGCGGAATTAAAGATAGGACTCAAGGGCACCCTGCACCTCAAGAACAACCATAGGGCTAAAGTGTACATCACGGCCCCTGAATTCAGAAAACTGGAAGCTTCAGGCGCCTGTTCCTTCAGCAATACGCAATTGATCCAATCAGCTCAACCCATCAAATTAGAATTAAGCGGCGTCAGTCATGCAGTACTCCACCTGGAGGCCCCCCGGATAGAAGTAGAGCATAGCGGTTCAGGCAGTGTCACCCTGAAAGGGAAAACTACCGATCTGGAGTTAGAGGGCTCCGGGGTCAGCACCTTTAATTGTTTCGAAATGATTGCCGATAATGTGGCCGTAGATCTTTCCGGAGCAGGTAATGCATTTGTATGGGCTACAAAAGCCTTACGCGGGGACATCAGCGGTGTATCCACGATACACTATAAAGGTAATCCCGCTGTACTTCATCAAGAGCGTTCCGGAATGGCTACCTTTAAAAAAGTAGACTGAACCCCGTGTTAACCGGAATACCTCAACCTGTCGTTTTTCCGTACACCATAAAAAAATCAATACCTCAGGGTATACAACAGCTTCATCATCTTCTAAATCCATAGCTCATGAACGTAGATAAAAAAGAGGTATATGCGTACAAGCTGGCTGCCAGCCTGATCTCCCTTTCGCTGATCATTATCCTATTGTACACTTTGCAGTCGGTATTGGGTGATCGACGATATTGCCGAGCTCAAGG
>CAZFKK010000054.1:0-762 GCA_964519735.1 uncultured Taibaiella sp. | reverse complement strand
GCCGGTAATGTTTTCGATACTGATCGCCATAACCCTGTACCCGATTGCCCGTTTCCTAGAGCGGATCCGGATGGGTAAAGCGCTGGCGGCCATCTTAGCGGTAATTATAGCCATCATTATCATCTCCCTGATCATCTGGTTCATCGTCCACCAAGTTATTGTCATCGGGAAGAATGGTTCTAACCTGGCCACAAAATTCACGGATGTTTTTGATGCGATCCAGCTATGGATCACCCAGCAATTCGGCATCGAACAAGGGGAGCAGATAGAGCGGTTAAAGCAACAAGCCAATGATGCATTATCGAATGCCGGAGCTTATCTCGCCAGGGTTTTCGGATCCCTGGGCAGTATCCTGGGTGCCACCATCATCGTGCCTTTGTTTTCCTTTTTTCTGTTGTACTACCGGGTCTTTTTCAGGGAGTTCTTTTTCCTGGCCTTCCGGTCCACCCCCAAAGAAAAAGTGAACCAGGTGCTTAACAAAATATATGAAGTGGTACAGAGTTATTTACTGGGACTCATTACGGTAATGGGTATTGTGGCCATTTTAAATACGGTAGGATTATGGATCATGGGGATACAATATGCCTGGTTCTTTGGTGCACTGGCCTCTTTGCTGATGCTCTTACCCTATATCGGTATTGCTATCGGCTCCCTGCTTCCCGCAGTATTTGCCCTGGCCACTAAGGACAGCTATTGGTACGCTGTGGGCGTTATTGCCTGGTTCCAGGTGGTGCAATTCCTGGAAGCAAATGGCGCGCGTAT